>CAYVBI010000188.1:0-4139 GCA_964448985.1 uncultured Dehalococcoidales bacterium | reverse complement strand
TTGAATCCCGCAAAAAGATGGTGAAACGGATAGCCGGAATCGAAGGCTGAGTCTTATAAAAAAATTGAAATAGGAGGTAGAGGTATGACATCGAAAAAACAAAAAGAAGTTCGGATAGATCCGCTGCTGATGGTGGTGCTATCCAAGCGGTTCGAGGCCATCAGTCGCGAGATGGCCAACACCATGCTGCGCACAGGCCGTTCGGGCAATATCAATACGGCCAAGGATTTCTCCTGCGGCATAACCGACGGGCAGGCACGCATGGTGTGCGTTGATGAAGGCCTGCCGGTTCATATTGGTGGGGCGGGACTGGCTGCAAAGTATATGACCGATGTCTTCCATGACATTCGTCCCGGGGATTGCTTCATCAATAACTCCCCCTATCATGGCAATAACCATAACGCCGACCACACGCTGTTTGCGCCTGTATTTTATAAGGGTAAGCATATTTTCACTACTATCGCCAGGGCACACCAGGCCGACATCGGCAACCATGACCCGTCCGCATATGTGCCCTTTGCTAGAGACGTTTATGATGAAGGCGCAATTATCTTTCCCTGCGTCCGCATACAGCAGAACTACAAGGATGAGCAGGATATCATCAGGATGGCCAAGGTAAGGATACGAGCGCCGGAGCAGTGGTACGGGGATTACCTAGCAGAGCTTGGCGCAGTCAGAACCGGTGAGAAAAGAATTATGGAGATGTGCGATAAATACGGCCTTGATGTAGTACTGGCCTTTGCTGAGCAGTGGCAGGAGTATGGCAAACGCAGGATGATCGAAACGATAAAAGCCCTGCCCAAAGGTGTATGGGAAAACGAGACACGGCATGACCCGCTTCCCTTTGTGGTTCCCGAGGGAGTGCCTGTCAGGGTTAAGATGGAGATAGATCCTGAGAAGGCCTATATCACACTCGATTTTACCAGTAACATCGATTGCATACCGGCGGGACTGAACATGTCTGAGGCGTCGGTCATAGCCTGCGCAGTGGCAGGTGTGCTCAACAACCTTGATCCCACGCTGCCCCATAATTGGGGCGCTTTCAGCCGGATAATCATTAAAATGCGTGAGGGCAGCGTGGTAGGTCGGGTAAAGCATCCCGTCTCAGCTTCCATGGCAAGCACAAACGTCGCCGATCGCGTCATCAACGTGGTCCAATCTTGCTTTGCCAAAGTGCGAAAGGATTTGGGTCTGGCGGATGGCGCACTGGGCATGCCCGCCGCGGCAGGGAGCGTTTTCGGTGTAGACTGGCGCAGGAACAATGAAGTCTACGTTCGCCAGCTGATTATGGGCGCAATGGGCGGGCCCGGGCATTATGGTTACGATGGGTGGTTGGGCTATGGGATACCTGTGACCGGAGGTGTAGTGCATCTTGACTCCGCTGAAGTCGACGAGCTGGCTTTGCCCATTCTCATCGAAAGACACGAGGTTATTGCGGATTCGGGGGGCCCGGGTCGATGGCGTGGCGCGCCTGGTATAGAGTGCCGTCAACGTCCAAGGCATGATCCAGGCTCATGGGGCTTTATCAGCGATGGGCACTTCAATCCGGCGCAGGGAGTTAATGGCGGTCAGCCGGGGAGGCCGTCGGATGTATGGAAATACGATATTAACAAAGGTGAGCAGTCCAAGATCGATCTGCCCAAGATCTCGCTGGAAACACTGCAGCCGTTTGAAATGCTGGTATCGGAGTCCTGCGGCGGCGGTGGTTTTGGGGATCCCCTTGAGCGCGATCCCGAAAGGGTTAGATACGATGTGCGAGAGGAATTCGTCTCACTGGCAAACGCGCGGGAGGTTTATGGTGTCGTCATCGATACCGCGCCCGAGCTTTATGCAGTAGACAGGTTAGCCACAGAAAAATTGAGGGCTGAATTAAAAAAGAACAGGGAGGCGGTTAAATGAGCTACAGATTATGTATTGATATCGGCGGGACATTCACTGATCTTGTCGTAGCAGATGAAAAAGGGCATGTGAATATATTTAAATCGCCCACCACTCCAGCCAACTACACTGACGCTTTTATAGATGCACTCAAACAGGCCGCTGGATATTACAAAATTCCCCTTTCCAAATTTATGGAGGAATGCAGCACCTCGGCAGGAGGTTATTTTGCACATGGCTCAACGGTGAGCACCAACGCCATCATCGAAGGCAAGGCAGCTAAAACAGGGCTGATCTGCACGCGCGGTTTTCGTGATGTCCTGACCGCGAGGGAGGGTGGCAAGGAGGAGCCCTATAACTGGCAAATGGAGTATCCGCTTCCTTACATACCGAAACACCTGACGCTGGCAGTTACAGAGAGAGTTAATTCTGAAGGTGGGGTAGAGGTACCTCTTGATGAAAAGGAGGTACGGGCCGATGTTCAAAAGCTTAAGGACCTCAAGGTAAACGCCATAGCTGTTGCGCTGTTATGGTCAATTGCAAATAACTTACACGAGTTGAGGATCGGCGAAATCATTGAGGAAGTTTGGCCGGGCATTCCTTACAGCCTCAGTCACCAGGTGAATCCATGCCTCAGAGAATACAGACGGACATCATCGACTGCTATAGATGCTTCTCTTAAACCGCTCATAAGCAGCTATGTAGCCATACTGCAAAAACGGCTGGCTGAGCTAGGTTATAAAGGAGAGCTTTTGTTGTTTACCTCAAGCGGTGGCGTGGTATCGGCTGAGGAGCTTGTTAAAAGGCCCGTCTATAGCGTAGATTGCGGCCCATCGCTGACGCCTGGAGCGGGGAGGCTGATTGCGGCACGTGAATTTGGAATTGATAATATCATTACCACAGATATGGGAGGCACCAGCTTTGATGTGGCCTGTATCACCGGTGGGGAGATCGCAGTATCTCGTGAGACACTGGTGGGTGGCCACCTGCTTGGCATCAATAAAGTTGACAGCAAGTCTATAGGCGCCGGCGGCGGCAGCATAGCCTGGGTGGACAACGGTGGATTATTACACGTCGGTCCGGGAAGCGCCGGGGCTGTGCCCGGTCCCGCCTGTTATGGTAAAGGTGGTACCGAGCCCACAGTGACAGATGCTAATGTGGCTCTGGGATATCTTGACCCCGGTTACTTCTTGGGCGGAAAAATGAAGCTTGAAGCTGTCCTGGCCGAAAAGGCCATAAACAGCCGGGTGGCGATACCTTTAAAGCTGACAGTGGATGAAGCCGCCTATGCGATCTGGGGAGCGGTGAACGCCGGTATGTGTAATGTGATACAGGATATCACTGTCTGGCGTGGTATCGATCCTCGCGAATACATGGTCGTCTCCGGTGGCGGCGCAGCCGGCCTGCATATAGGAGGCATCGCCGCAGATCTGGGTGTAAAAAGGGTGTTGATACCGCGGGTAGCGGGTGCTCTCAGTGCTTATGGCGGAGCTTTCGCGGAGATCACTTCGGAGTTCAGCGCCAGCAAATTCACGGAAAGCAGAACATTCGATTATGCAGGCATTGGCACAATACTCGAGAATCTTGAAAAACAGGCGCAGGACTTTCTGGAGCGCATGGGAGTGCCAAGGAAATTGCGTAAAATTCAGTTTTATACGGATGCGCGTTATCCCAACCAGGTATGGGATTTACCGGTACCGCTGCGAGGTAAAAGGATCGTCAGTCAGAATCAGCTTGACCGGCTGGTGACAGATTTCCACAATATGCATGAGAAGGTCTTCACGGTGAAAGCGCCTGAAGAGCCTGTGGAGTTTGTGTACTGGCGTGCCGTTGCAATCGGTAAGCTACCTCAAGTAGAAGCTCCCGCACTGCCTGCAGGTGGGAAAAGTGCCGATGAAGCTGTTAAAGGAAAGAGGAAAGCGTATTTCCGCGAACTTGGTGGCAGGGTAGACACCGTAGTCTATGACGGATCAAAATTGAAGCCGGGTAACCGGATCGTTGCGCCTGCCATCATTGAGGAGCCGACCACAACGGTACTGGTAATGCCGGGGAGCACGGCCACCGTGACCAAACACGGGAGTTACCTGATAGAGATAAAATGAGACCTGTGGGGATGGGGCTGAAGCCCCCGTCCGCTAACGGGAGCAGCTAAAGCTACGCCCCTGCAAGTTGCTATAAAATAAATCCAGGAGGCCAATCATGAAGGTACTTGTTCTGGGCAGCGGGATAATCGGCGCAGGCGCGGTGAGGCAACTGGTCAA
>CAYVBI010000187.1:0-4156 GCA_964448985.1 uncultured Dehalococcoidales bacterium | reverse complement strand
TCGGCCGGGGTGAATGGTCTCCGTATTACGATCCTTATACTTTTGCCTTCCTGCAGATTGCCCCCGTCGCTGTAATTTCCATCGTAGCCGCCCTGCCCGGCGGCATAACACTGCCGCCTAATAGCGAAGTCTGGACAACCGTCGGCATCACGGCGGTATTCGCAACCGCACTCGCTTTTATCGTGCAGACCTGGGCGCAATCACTCGTTTCGCCCACACGGGCCGCCATTGTGATGACGATGGAGCCTGTATTTGCCGGTCTATTTGCCGTGGTTATCGGCGGAAACCAGTTGACGTTAAGGACGCTGCTGGGAGGGGGCTGCATCGTGGCAGCTATGCTCATCATCAACCTGAGATCCGTCCGCTCCACTACCAGAGGTATCTGAAGCTGCCGCAATCTCGCCCTTTACACACATTTTCCCTCACATCAACAACGGATTAAAATTTTTGTATTATACTGTTACACAGATTTGAATTGGAGACCTGACTTATATGATTAAACGGTTATCCGGTCACATTAATGTAACGCTCGCGTTTATTGTACTCTGTGTGCTTCTCACATCAGGCGCCTGCTCAACTCCGGGGCCGGAAGGATTCGCCATTTACCTGACCAAAGGGGATATCCCTCCTGCAAAGATACCGGCCTTAAGCCATGTCGATATCGAAGAACAGCCCATCATCGCAGAGAACGACATCATCTCGTATAACGTCATAACGCATGAGATTGTACTCACTGCAAACGCCTTTGATCGCATCTCCCGTTTGGAGGTCCCGGTCAGGGGCAGGTCGTTTGTGGTCTGCGTCGACCGGCAACCCATTTACTGGGGAGCTTTCTGGACCCCGTTCTCATCCCTGTCATTTGAAGGCGTCACTATCATGAAGCCGCTCGGCTCCCGGGATTCCAAGATCATTCAACTCGAGCCGGGTTATCCGTCGTCGTCTTTCTACAGGGGTGAAGACCCCAGGAATAACGCGGAGGTAATGAGGTCGCTTCAGCAGGCCGGCAGATTATCGATCATAACATCGACGGTTCCGGTGGATAAGCTTCCGCATTCCATGAAAGGATACGAGCTATATTCGTGGCAGGAAAATGACCAGTGGCATTTCACCCTGATTACGGGCACCAATCGCAACAAAACGCTGGAAGAAATAACTTCCGGGGAAAACACTGTTTCCGCAGATGAGTGGGTACATATGCACGTGGTAGGGATAGATGCGATTAAAACCGTGCTGGGCAGGCTTCCTCAGAACGAGTATGTCTTCTGGCTCTCCGGCCTGCGGTCGGATCAAATAGCTCAGGATGGCGCCAATATCACGCTTCCCGCATCATCGATTACAGACACTGTCAAAAAGTACACCGAAGAGTGCGGTTTAGACCTTGTGGTGCAGTCGCCTTAATCACTGAATCGCAATTATAAATAAATCATCAAAGAGGCGACCAGTACATCACCACATATGCACCCATTTTCTGATCTCCGTCGTGATTAATAATTTTTTTCTCGACGCCTTCCCTTTTTGGTACCAGCCATAATATTAGTTTTGCGGATCGGTTGTTATCCGGTGGTGACGGTATTTTTCATGTTCTTCAGCGCAATTACAGCGATCATTGCTATGGTACTGGCTACTGATGCAATAATAAAAGCGATCATATAGCTGTCGGTGACATCGAATATCTGTCCACCCAGCCAGGAACCCAGGGCGGCTCCGAGGCGTGTAGCAAGCAACATTACTCCCACCAGCGCCGACACTGCCCTGAGGCCGAATCGCTCGCTGACCAGCAGTGTTAACAAAGGTACCTCTCCACCGAAGGCAAAGCTGAATAACGCAGCAAAAACATAGAGCATCCATAGCTCGCTGGAGAAAATTAGCCAGACCAGGCTTGCAGTTTGTATCGCCATACACAGGATCATGGCATTCATATTGCCGATTCTGTCAGATCCGCTTCCCATCAGTATGCGACCGAAGATGCCGCCAATTCCTATCACGGAGAGGATTGTTGCAGCCGTCAGCGGGGTTATCCCAATGTCAGTGGCGTAGTTTACCAGGTGCAGGAAGATCATTTGCGTACAGACGCCAACAAGAGCCGCGGTTAAAACAAGTACCCAGAGCGGTAGGGTGCAACAGGCGTTCCATAGGGTTAGCCCTCCTCCGAACGCCGGGTGATATGATTTTTGTTCCTGGTTAACCGTGTCCTCCGGTTCGGGTTTCACAGCTCCGTAGGGCAAACATCCTATGTCTTTGGGATCACGCCGTAAGAACAGGGCGGTAGCAATAAAAATTACCAGGGCCATGATCCCCATAATCAAGTAAGAGATCGACCAGCCGACAGCGCGAATAAAATACTCGGTTAACGGCGGCATGACGAGAATACCGAAACCGACGCCTGCCGAGACAATACCTAATGCGAGCCCACGTTTCTTGAAGAACCCGCGAGCGGTGATGCCGCTGCTAACGGCAAATACACCGCTGGTACCTATGCCAAAAATAACACCATATGTAATATAAAGCTGTACCAGGTCAGTGATCTGGCTGCTTAGTATCAAGCCCAGACCGATCAGGAAGCCGTAGACTACTGCTACTCTAGCAGGGCCAAACCTGTCCGCCAGCCATCCAGCAGGTATGGCAAATAAACCTCCGCTGATCATTGATAAAGCGTATACACCTGAAAGGGAAGCGCGAGTCCAACCGAAATCTGCAACCAGGGGTTTAAAAAAGATTCCGAAGCTATATTGTATGCCGTTTTGCAGGGCCAGTTGGATGGCACACGCAATAACAATAATCCAACCATAAAAAAGAGGCTTCCGTGCGCCGATGAAATTGTGTTGACAATCAGTTGATCTCAATGCGGGAAACTCTCGTTCTGCATGGCAGCCGCTGCGCAGGCATTATTACCACTTATGTACCCACTTCTTAATCTCTGTTTGGATAGCAATTTCCTTTTTCTCGACTCCTTCCAGAGGATTGATAACATCTTTCAGGAACTCAGAAAAAGCTTCGATAGATTCGAACCAGGCCCAAACGCCTATATCCCAAGTGCCTGAATATAATAAAACCTGTCTGACTTCATCCATGCCTGACAGATAATCTACAATGCGGTTTAATGCGTCGCCGGCTACTTTCAGGGCTATTACGGCTGCAATTGTTTTGCCCATACGGAGGTTTGGGAAAGCCTGTATATGAATAATATTATTGTTTAACAGGTCGTTTATCCTGCGTCTGATGGTGGGAGCGCTGATATTGAGACTTTTTGCCAGCCTGGTGCTCTTTTGACGTGCATCTTTTTCAAGTGCTTCGATAATTTTCATATCGATATCATCAACCGGTTTGTTAGCCGATTTGATTGGATCAGCAGTACCGTTCATTTTTATGAACGCATATTTCCTGTATCCCGTGCAAATCAAAGTGTCTGTTTCGATTATACCCTTCATTGGATAAAGCACTGTATTTAAAAACCTGGAATAGGATTCCACAGATTCGAACCAGCCCATGCAAACTACGGTATAATAGCCGGCAGTCAATACTATAAAACCCACTTCCTTCTGACTTGCCAATAAATCAGCCGTCCGGGTGATCGCATTGCTTTCCACTTTTAACAAAATGGTGACTGTTATTGATATTTTTACACGATTAATTTGAACTGCCTGTATACGGATGCTGTCGTTTTTTATAAGCCTGTTTACCCTTCGCCGAATAGTCGGAGCGCATACATCGAGCTGTTTGGACATCTCCATACTGCTCATATGAGCATCTTTTTCCAGCACGCCGATTATTTTCTTATCGATTTCGTCCAAATGATTCATAGTCGATATTAATACCATATATTACTAGGTATTGCAAATAAAATGATCAATAATGATATTGAATTGATCAATATGATAAAAATATTTGATGAAGATTAACATATCATTGACATGTATGAAATTAATGATAACATGCATGTGTACGTAATTGGAGGTAGTGCCCGCGGCAGCGACCAGGTATTCGATGAACCTCAAAGTATAACAAAGGAAAATATGTTTGAGGGTATTTTCACATTTAAACGTATTTCATATAGAGAACGGATCTAATGAGAACGCTACTTGATGGCATACGCGTGCTGGACCTGACCGACGAAAACGGTTTTCTCTGCGGACGGATGCTTGCCGAGCTGGGGGCT
>CAYVBI010000186.1:0-4193 GCA_964448985.1 uncultured Dehalococcoidales bacterium | reverse complement strand
TACTTGTTCTGGGCAGCGGGATAATCGGCGCAGGCGCGGTGAGGCAACTGGTCAAATACAGCGATGCTGCCGTAGTGAATGCGGACATCGACCTGGCCAAAGCTGAAGCCGTCGCAGCAAAATACGGCAAGGACCGTGTCAGGGCTTGCCGTCTGGACATCGATGACCATGCAGGCTTTGTTAAGTTTATCAAAGGGGAAAATCCCGATGTCGTGGCCAGCACCATCGGCCCGTTCTACAAGAATGCGGGCAAAGTCTATAAAGCATGCATAGCCGCAGGCAAGGACTGCGTGGATGTATGTGATGATATCGACGGCGTCAGCCAGGCCTTTGCTGTCGATGATGAAGCTAAGAAGGCGGGGATTACCATCGTGAGCGGGCTGGGCGACAGCCCCGGCCTGACGAATATACTGGCCAAATACTGCTGCGACCAGATGGACAGCGTTGAAGACATAAACATACTCTGGGTGGCGCCGTTGAGCGAGGTGGGGCTGGCGCAATATTTCCACGGCATACACTGTTTTGCTTTCCCGCACCAATACGTAAATGGCAAGCTCGTTGACCTGGACGGGAAGATAACGACCGAATTCGGCGAGCCGATAGGCAAGATCGAGCTGTTGTACTGCGACCATCCCGAGCCTTTCACGCTCCCGCGTTATATCAAAGGTGTGAAGAATGTGATCTGCGCCGGGGCTGTCTGGCCTGAGGTACCAGGGCTGTCCATGTCGGCCATAGCCGGATTCAAGGACTACCTCATGCAGCCGGTTAAGCTACGCGGCGCCGAGGTAACCCCTATCGAGGTGCTCTCGCATATGGCCTTCAACCTAGTGCAGAAACAGATCGAGAAATGGAAGGCGGAGGGCCGCGAGTACAGGTACGGCGGCACCATCATCGAGGTCAAAGGACTCAAGGGCGGCAAGAAGACAAGGCTATTGTTCTCGGGCGTGGGCAAGGGGATGACGACGACACCGCGCACACTGGTCACTGTAGCCAAGATGGTGGCGCGGGGCGAGGTTAGTGTAAAAGGAGCCTATGCAGCCGAGGGCTGCGTCGATCCGCTGGATTTCATGAAGGCCTTCAGCGAGGGCTTTGCTACTATCAAAACCATGCCGGCCGGTAAGCCTGACGAGTTTACCGTCGATATCGTCCCGGTTTAATTCAGCTATTAAGAATATAAAGGCGGGCTTTAGCGGGTTCTGCCAAATCTTGGTTGGTGGGCTATATTGCTCATTTGTCCAGTCTCCCTGTCCGGCGGTATTTACAGTTGATTGGCTCAGCTACGATATAATTCGTAATTCATTATACAATACATTTATCACGATCATTTTTACTCATATGCGTTGACACCTATGTTATACTAATCAATCATAGTTGGAAGGGGTAAAAAGTGGATAAGTACGAAGATGAAATTGAGGCTGAGATGATGAAGGGATTAGTAGAGAAAGAAAGGAAACACTCAATATCCTATGTAATAAGGGAAATAGAAGAGAAATCAAAAACAAATGAATTTCAAAAGATAATTCAACAAACATTAAAGGAAGCAATAGGAAAACCAAAAAAGGACAAGTGGTTTAATATCTTTACGAGTAAATAATTTGGCTGTGGGTGTGTTATTTGGGCTACTGATATAATCATCGTTTGGGGGGAAAGAAGATGGGTAAATTATCTGTGGAAATGGCAGAGAAAGAATATTCAAAGCGATTTCAGGAGTGGCAAGATGCGGACAAAGAATATGAAAGAATCGGGAAACAATATATTCGATTTGAGCCTGTTATAGATGGGCAACCATTGTCTATGCCTGAGAAGGTTCTTGATGCTGATGGTTTTAGAATATTGGGACAGGCAGCAGAGAAACTTGATAAAGCGAAGAAGGCCTTTGATGAAGCTTCCGTAAAATTATATAAGGCTTATAAAAAATAGATGGTTTTGATTGACTATATTGATATAATAAGTTGGCGTAGAAACTCAGATTTAGTCAGCGGTGGTTGCAGCCTCCGCTAACTTATCAGGTTTTTCAATTTGCTGAGTTTTTACTTTAGACAGGTTCGCTTACCTACTTGTGGTTATTATACCCCAAGGGAGGCAAGTTAATCATGTATAAATGGGAAGGTTTTTACTCGGCCAGCCATGTGTCAAGGCTTACTGGCGTACCACTTAGTACTCTGTATATTTGGAAAAAGCAAGGTATCATTCGCCCATCTGTACGTATAATTAATGCTGAGGGGAAAGTAGAAGATGGGTACACATATGCAGACTTGGCAATGATTAAGTTGTTACGTGCCCTACGATTAAAACAACTAAACCTCAAATCTATTGTGCGTACATTGCGCCATTTATTTGAAAGATTTGGCTTGCCAAATAGCGATGGTTGGTCAAATGTTCATGTTTACGTCATCGGTAAACACGTTTATGCCCAGAAACCCGATAATTGGGATACCACCGTTGCTACTAAATATGGTCAAAAGGGAGAAATGCGTGTTTTGGGTGAAGTGTTTGAAGAAGAAGGGGCTTATTTAGTGCCTAAGTCGTTTGGCAGCTATGTGGAGATAAATCCCTATATCATGGGTGGAGAACCCATTGTAAAGGATACAAGAGTGCCTACAGCTATGCTTTCTATGCTCTTTAAGGAAGGGATATTAATTGATAAACTCGTTGATCTATATTATCCGATTCCAGCATCCAGTATCGAAAAGGCTATAGCATTTGAAAAGAGTCTCGACGAAGCCTCAGTTACCAAAATTAGAGCGTCTGTTAATTGATGCTGACGTAAGACCAACCGTTATGCCTTATCTGAAAGCGGTTGGATTTGATGCGGTATCAGTATTACGCGTTAAGGTTAATCATAGAGATGATGTGGCAATTGTTAAATATGCCAGACATTATAATCGGATAGTAGTTTGCCATGATAGGCACAAAGATCAAGTACGATATCAAATGTATCAAGAAATATTTAAACGTGGTGGTCGTATAATAGAAATAGGCGGACACAACGGAAAACCAGAATTAACAAGCGTAGGCAAAATATTGGTTCATCGTGAGGATTTGACGTTCCCCCGTAAAACCGCAGCACCCTGTCTTAGAGTCCTCGATATATAATAAAATATCAGGGGAGGGCTCAAGTGAAAGCAAGGCAGTACACCGAAGAACAGATCATCAATGTTCTCAAAGAGGGAGAAGCCGGGGCTAAAGTTTCTGATCTCTGTCGCAAGTATGGAATGAGCGACGCCACCTATTACAACTGGAAAGCCAAATACTCTGGGATGACAGCAAGTGACCTGAAACGGCTCAAGTCTCTTGAACATGAGAACCGCCGTTTGAAACAGATCGTGGGGGAACAGGCCCTCGATATCCGTGCGCTGAAGGACCTACTGTCAAAAAACTTCTAAAGCCCAGGGCCAAACGTCTGGCAGTCTCTTATACCAGGGAAAGCCATGGGCTGAGCGAAAGGAAAGCCTGTTTGCTGGTCAATATATCGACCTCGGTATATCGTTACCGGCCAAAACCGGACAATGATGCTGCCATGCGACAGCGTCTGCGCGAACTGGCAGGGCAGAGGAAAAGGTTTGGCAGTCCCCGGCTCCATATTATGCTGAAAAGAGAGGGTTTGGTGATCAATCACAAACGCACGGAAAGGATTTATCACGAGGAGGGCCTGGCACTCCGAAAGAAGCGCCGAAGAAAGGGTGCAGCAGGTGTAAGGGTAATGATGCCGTTACCGCAAAAACCCAATGAGCGCTGGTCCATGGATTTCGTAAGCGATAGCATTGTCAACGGGCAACGTTTTCGTGCCCTGGCCATTGTTGATGATTATTCCCGGGAATGTCCTGCCATCGAAGTCGACACTTCTTTAGGCGGGGCCAGAGTGGTCAGTGTCCTGGAAAGATTATCTCAAACACGAGGATTACCCGACGTAATTACGCTGGACAACGGGCCGGAGTTCGCCGGCAGGCATCTGGACGAGTGGGCTTTTCGCAATGGTGTTAAATTGAACTTCATCCGACCGGGGAAGCCGATAGAAAATGCTTTTGCTGAGAGTTTCAACGGGAGGCTACGTGATGAGTGCCTGAATACCAATTGGTTTATCAATCTTAAACATGCCCGGGAGATTATCGAGGACTGGCGGAGGGATTATAATGAAGTCAGGCCGCACAGCTCATTGAATCACAGAACGCCCATGGAGTATGCTTATACAA
>CAYVBI010000185.1:0-4197 GCA_964448985.1 uncultured Dehalococcoidales bacterium | reverse complement strand
GCGTCATCAGGATGGGATATTTCATGATCTCCTTTATGTCCTTTATCTCCTCGACCTTGATGTCGAGCTTGAGGGCGGCAACGACTTCCTTCACCGTTTTTTCCAGGCTATGGCATTTGGCGCAGCCTGGTCCCAGCACCTTAATTTCCATCAATTTACCTCCGTATTATTGAACGATCAGCCCGAATATATATCCGGTGATAGTGGCCATAACAACGACCAGCAATATATAGGTCAATGTCTTCTTCCAGCCCATGATCTTCCCCAGCGCCAGCATGCTGGGCAGCGACAGGGCTGGCCCGGCCAGCAGCAGCGCCAGCGCAGGCCCCTTGCCCATACCCATATCGAGGAAGGCCTTAACGATGGGCACCTCGGTCAGTGTGGCAAAATACATCAGCGCGCCGAAAAGCGATGCCACGAAGTTCCCCAGTATGGTATTGCCACCGACCAGCCCCGCTACTGCCTCCGGAGGTATGATGGCCTTCAGGATGCCGGCGATGAAGACGCCCAGCAATAGCCATGGCACGATCAGCAGCAAGAAACGCCAGGTCTCAAGCATCCAGAGCTTGAACTCGGCAAGCGTAAACCAGCGCCAGATCACGATCACCAGCGCCACAAACAGCGCTGCCAGTACAATCCACTGCGCTGATGAAGCAGCCAGCAGTATGCCCACCAATATGGCGAAGAATATTATCTCCTGCCACCAGGGCTTCCCCTTCTCTGCGTCAGCTAATGTATCGAAACGCCCGTCGCTCCTGGCTTTCTCCTCTTTGCGGAAGATGTAAGCCATGATGAGGCCTATGATTACTGAGAAAAATACGGCTCCTACAACGCGCGCCAGGCCGATGTCCCAGCCCAGCAACCTGGCCGAGTAAGTAATGGCCAGAATATTGATGGCCGGACCCGAATAAAGGAAGGCGATGGCGGGTCCAAGGCCTGCGCCGGCAACATAGATGCCGCTGAAGAGCGGCAATACCGTGCAGGAGCAGACGGCCAGGATAGTGCCCGAGACCGCACCGACACCGTAGGCTACAAATTTATTGGCTTTAGGCCCGAAGTACTTCAGCACGGAGGCCTGTGATACGAAAACCGAGATGGCGCCGGCGATGAAAAGCGCCGGGATCAGGCACGTGAGCACGTGCAACGAAAGATAATCGAGCAGCGTATCCCAGCCCGATTGCAGTAACATCAATAAGAAATCCATTTAAGAATACCCCTTTATCAACATCAATTTTATTATGGTAATAGCCTTGCCCTTTATGCTTCCGCTGTTTTATCGAAAAACTTACGCTTGAAATACAGGGAGACGTTAACCAGCCCGATCAGGACCGGCACTTCGACCAGCGGACCAATCACGGCAGCGAAAGCCTGCCCGGACCCTATGCCGAAAACCGCCACAGCGACCGCGATGGCGAGTTCAAAGTTGTTGCTCGCGGCAGTGAATGCAATCGTCGCCGTCTTTTCGTAGTTTGCGCCTATCTTCTTCCCCATATAGAAAGACACCAGGAACATAACCACAAAATAGATGAGAAGCGGCAGGGCGATGCGAAGCACATCCAGTGGAAGTTGGACTATGATTTGCCCCTTCAGTGAGAACATTACGACTATGGTGAAAAGCAATGCAGCCAGGGTAACCGGGCTGATCATCGGTATGAATTTTGTATCGTACCAATCACGCCCTTTACTCTTGAGCAGTATAAACCTGGTTAACATCCCGCCGAAAAAGGGTATCCCCAGGTAGATCAGGACGCTCTGCGCTATTTCCCAGATAGTGATACTTACGGACACTCCCTCCAGTCCGAACCAGCCCGGCAGGATGGTGATAAAAACATAAGCGTAAACGGAGTAGAAAAGTATCTGGAAAATGGAGTTGAAGGCCACCAGCCCGGCGGCATATTCGTTATCACCGCCGCAAAGCTCGTTCCAGACAATTACCATGGCGATACAGCGCGCCAGCCCCATCATTATCAGTCCCACCATGTAATCGGGGTAAGCGTGCAGGAAAACAATGGCCAGCACAAACATTAAAATGGGACCTATCAGCCAGTTCTGCACCAGGGACAGGCCGAGTATTTTCCAGTCCCTGAAGACCATCGGCAACTCCTCATATTTGACCTTGGCCAGCGGCGGGTACATCATCAGGATTAATCCCACAGCTATGGGGATCGAAGTGGTCCCGACCTGGAAAATGGATATAAAGTCTGCCACGCCCGGTATGAAGTAGCCCAGGCCTACGCCTACCGCCATGGCCAGGAAAATCCAGAGCGTAAGGAAGCGGTCAAGGACCGACAACTGCGGTTTGCTTTGCTCGGTGGTACAAGACTGGCCTGTGTCCTTCATTTTCGACTCCCCATCGTTGGATTATATTTTTGCATTTGCATAGCCGTTATGAGGTCTTTCCGTTCAATATGTCAGTCACAGTCACCTTGATAAAATTGCTCAGCCTGTCCCGGTTATCATCCCCGGTCATATTCCATATATCGCTGACTGGATATGTCCTTACTTTATTTCCGCGTGTTTCCTTGATGAAAAGGACGAAGGGCATGGCATCATACGTCCTGACTATCTCTGCATTTGCAGGATCGTCCGAGACAACCATGGTCAGTTTTACTTTGCCTGTCATTGTTTCATTCGTAAAATAGGTATCTACAGCGTACTTAATACTGTCTTCCACAGCCGCCATGCAATGGCAGGCTACCTTCGTGTGAAAGTAAATAAGTTCGACGCTGTCTGCTTTGGCCCCTGCAGGGACTGCACTGTACGCATTTGAGTTTTGGGACTCCGCTGGCGTAACGGCGCACCCGCCCGTCAACACGGTCGAAAGCACCACCAGACATGTTGTCATTAGCCATATAATAGTTCTCAACTGTACATATCCTTTCCATAAAATTAGACTGATGCTTTGCATGTATGCTCGCCAGTTTGTTCATGTATTTACCGGCTGAACACTACAATGCTCTGACATATCGCAACCGCGGGATTCCGCTTCAGTTTTTGCAGCTATTTTTGCTGCCCGTCGCTGAGCAGGTTGTCAGTCCTATTTTCTCAGTGGTAGCAAGTTTCTGCCTGTCCAAAATCGCCGTTTGATTGTCTTTCAAGGCTTCCCGCACGATTCCAGCCAGGTCGACATGATATTTATCCAGGCTCTCCCGGTCGATAGAATACATAGCCCACAGACCCTGCCGCCTGGACTTTAAGAAGCCCGCATCACAAAGCGTGATCAGGTGCCGTGATGTTCTGGATTGAGTTAAATCCAGTACCTGCATCACCTCGCAGACACAGCACTCGCGCTCCAGCAGTATGTTTAAAATTCTCAGCCTGGTCTCGTCAGACAGAGCTTTAAATGTTTTAGCTAATTTCCGCATATATCACCTGACTATATTCGTTTATTCGCATGTTGAAATATAATAACGGCAAATTAGATGAAAGTCAATTTGTCCAAAAGAAATGTCATAACTTGAAAATCCAAAAGTTCGCATTCCAACCGGTACAGAAAAGGGAGCATCTCCATAGGATACCAATCCCTTAAATAAACAGCTTAATGACCATCCAGGCTGCAAGCGCAACCAGCACTATGGCTAATATTATTCGTAGCTTTGGTACACCGGTCCTGAGCGATATGACCGGACCCAGGCTTGCTCCGATGAACGCCGCTGCCGACAAGGGTAAGGCTATCCATAAATTAAAAGGGTCGCCGCCTAGTAAATGCCCGAGAAAACCGGGCAATGCAGTGATGCCAACGTATGTAGAAGAAATACCTATAGCAATGCGGGTGGGGCACCCGAACAGCAGTACCAGCATCGGCAGCAGGAATAAACCGCCGCCAACACCGATCAGCCCGGCAATGAATCCGATCAGGGCGGTTGCCGGGATAAGGAGCCCCATTGATACCGTATATTGATGCTCCCCACAACTTCTATTCCAGCAGTACCAGGCCGGCATGAAATCCGGACTCCGCCCCTCCGTCGCCGGGCGGAGCATAAAAAATGCTGCAGTGCCGAGCACTGCAATAAAGATTACTTTTAGCGCTATAGAGCTTACCCACTGTGCGACATAGCCGCCGGCGAAAGAACCGACAATGGCAAAAGGAACGATTGCGAACAATAGCTTCCAGTCCACGGTTTTCTTGCGGCCGAAAACAAGAGTGGCTGCTATGCTCGCCAGCATGATAATGAAAAGGCTGGTAGTCGAAGCTTC
>CAYVBI010000184.1:0-4205 GCA_964448985.1 uncultured Dehalococcoidales bacterium | reverse complement strand
CGCGGGCCGGGTTGTTCCATCCGGCCAGATCGCCTTTGGCCGACACCTGCAGGGCACCCAGCACCGCCACGTCCATGCGCCCGCCCCGGATCATGGCGAAAGATGTCTCGACATTAAAATAACAGCTGCCCGGCATCTCGTGCACAAACTGACAGCTGGCGTTGATACGGTCCTGGTCGTGCTCACCTTCCTCCGCAAGCGGACCGCACTTCAGCATGCCGATCTCAGACTGTATGATGATGTCCCTTCCCTCTATCCAGTTGGAGACCAGCGTCGGTATGCCGATGCCCAGGTTGACATATGACCCGTCTTCAAGCATATTGGCTATGCGCAGGGCGATCATCTCGCGCTCCAGCGGAGGCATCTCCGGTACAACAACTTTACTCATCTTGCTCATATTAAACTCCGGATATTTAGAATCTTATACAGAAGCCGCGTTAAACTCAGGCCTGCCCGTCTCCACCACACGCTTCACAAATATCCCCGGGGTATGGATAAAGTTGGGATCGAGTTCCCCGGCTTCCACCAGCGTCTCCACTTCAGCGATGGTTACCTTCCCTGCCATGGCCATGGCGTTATTGTAATTCTGCGCGGTGAAGCGGTAGACAAGGTTACCCTCGCGGTCGCCTTTCCAGGCATGCACGAAAGCGAAATCCACCGGCAAGGCCAGTTCCAGCAGGTTCTCCACTCCATTGAATACACGTACCTCTTTGCCTTCCGCGACCACTGTTCCCACGCCTGCCGGCGTATAGAATCCGGGTATCCCGGCCCCGGCGCAGCGCAGCTTCTCGACAAAGGTGCCGATCGGGTATATCTCGAGAGAAATTTTGCCGTTGCGCACCGCCTGTTCGAAGGGATGCTGGGCGCCTTTGCTGGCCGATCGCGGGAAGGGGTAATTGCAGATGGCCTTTTTTATCTGGCCGTTGGTGACCAGCTCCAGCATCTCTTCGTTGCCGGTCCCGACCTGCTGCACTACCACGGTCAGGTTTTTCACACCTTTTTTGGCCAGCGCCCGGGTCAGGGCGGTGGGTTTTCCGGCGGTAAAGAAACTGCCGAAAGCTATGACCGCGCCATCTGGAATGTCGGCAATCGCCTCTTCTGCCGAGGCATAAGTCTTATCCATGTCAGCAAGCCTCCGTATTTAGACATATAAATATCATAGATTCTTTAATCTTAATTTACACGGCTCAATTGAGGTACACTATCGGGAGCTTTTCTTTCGTATACTTTTTTTTGATTTTACCGGGGACAAGATGACACCACCGCTTGACAAACCGGACATCATCTTAGCGTTGGAAGCAAGGTGCTCTTTGTTAGCACCGAGATAATCAACCGCAGCATTGCTGATTTTTTGTGTCAGGTCGACCAGTGTCTCACGTTCCGGTGGTGTAAGCTGATAAAATACCTTCTCCATGGCGTCTTTGATACTGGCGCCGAGACTTGCCAGCAGCTCCTGCCCATGTGCCGTCATCTCCACTTCAACGGCGCGCCTGTCGCTTTTTGACCTGCGCCGCGTGATAATTTTGCGTTTGTGCAGCCTGTCCAGCAGGGGACTGACGGAATGCGTCTCCAGCGGCAGCACATGAGATATCTCCGTGGGACTTAAAGGTTTCTTGGCATAATAAAGCGCCTGCAACGTGGTCACCTGGGAAACGGTTAATTTGCCAGGGCGTAAACTTCTCTCCAGCGCTTTGGCCCAGGTGTTCCATGACTGGGCGAAATTAACCACGATCCACATCAGCTCCGAAGAGGGACCAACTTCAATAGATTTCTTTGATTTTGCCATATTTCTGACCACTTTTAATTCCAATTTTTATATTATGATAGCATCACACGCCTGCATACGTCAATGATTTGCAATAGCATTTTAATCCGACCCATATATTATAATAAGATGTATATCCATAGTGATTAAATTTATATTGACATTATTTATGCGAGTATACTACAATAGTATCTCGAGTTAAGCAAGAGGTCCCGGCGGCACATGATTAGTGCTCTAAATTTAATATCTAAGGTTATCGCTCGAATCTAAAATTTGTAAAGGGGAGGTATATCCATGCACACAACACTGAGCTCGCAGAAGGAGCTGAATGAACTAACAACGCTCGGTCTTGAGGCAAACAGAAAAAAATATGCCCTACAGTGGAAGAAGGACGGGAAAAAAGTTGCCGGTTTGTTATGCTCTTATATACCCGAGGAGATAGTGCATGCCGCAGGTATCTTGCCCTGGCGTGTTTTCGGCACATGGCAGTCCGGCACTCCGCACGCCAATCAATGGAGGCCCGCAGACACCTGCCTTTACTGCAATCACGTTCTGGAAGCCCTGCTCACAGATCAGCTCGACTTCCTGGACGCCGTGGTAGGGACCGACTGGGACCAGGAACTGGTCAGGCTCTGGGACGTATGGCGCTATGTAGAAAAAACACCCACCACCCTGATCATAGATGTGCCGATCATCAATACCGACACCGCTGTCAAGTTCCTCACACAGCAGTTGCATAAATTTATCGGCGAGATGGAAAAACTGGCGGGGCGCCCGATTACAGACGACGATTTGAAGCGCAGTATCTCTGTCCTGGAAAGAACGCGGCACCTGGTAAAAAGGTTATACGAGCTCAGGAACACAGAGTCACCGGCGCTCACCGGCACGGAGATGCTGGGCATAACCACCGCAGCCATGCTGATGCCTAAAGAGGAATTCAATGACAGGATCGAGGCACTGCTGCCCTACCTGGAAAAAAGGAAGATACCCGCGGAAAAGTCCCGCCCCAGGCTACTGGTATCCAGCGACCGTCTGGACAATCCGGGCCACCTGGCGACAATCGAAGACGCGGGATGCGTTGTCGCCATGGATGATCTGGATACCGGAAGCCGGCACTACTGGCGACACGTAGAGATCGGCTCAGCCAGTTCTCCGATATTACGCCAGGAGATAGTATCGGCCCTGGCAAGAAGGTACCTGATGCAGCCGGCCAGCCCCAGGATGATGAACTGGCAGGACCAGGTCGACCAGGTTATTCACTGGGTGCGTGACTATGATATCCAGGGCGTAATCGAGCTCCCGCAGGGCTTCTCGCGCTACCGCGAATTCCGGGCCAATTACTTCAGGAGCAAGCTGGAGGAGGCCGGCATACCCATGATGTCTTATCGCAGGGAGTACATCGTCTCCAACGTGGGACAGATCAAGACCAGGGTCGGAGCATTCATCGAGATGATCGAGGCCAAGGCCTGAATGTGAAGCCTGGCGAATAATTAGATGGAGAATAATATGACTTGGCTTGAGCAGGAAATAGCAAGAAACCAAAAAAGGATAGACCGCATCACCGCCAATCCCGATGCCACTAAAATCAAGGCAAATAAACTTCTTTACGAGCTGGAGCGCGACTTGAGGATCGCGCAACTGGACGCCTGGAAAACAGGAAATAAACCGTTGATAAACTCAGACCACCTGCCCCCGCTGGTCTATGCGCTGGGCGGCATCGGCATAGACTCGATGGGCGCAGCGGACAGGACTATGCTGGCGACGGAATATTTCAATATTTTGAGGTCAAATAATTTCCCGGATGACGCCTGTGACCGCACCATCGTAATCATCGCTCTCTGCATAAGTAAAAACTTTCCGCCTCCCAATTTCGTGATCGCCACCTCCTTCGCCTGCCCCATGGAGTGCGTATCGCCCAAAGCCATAGGCGAATACTTTAATATGCCCGTTTTTCACGTTGACACGACACTGGAGATCAGCGATGCCGGCCTGACCTACGTGGCAGACCAGCTCGGCGAACTGATCGAATTCGCCGAGGCCAAGGTGCCCGGTGTCAAATACAGCGAGGAGCGGCTCTTATACGCCATCGAACAGGACACAATCGCCCATGAATGCGCCAAACAGATTCACCAGCTGAGGAGAAGGGTACCCTGCCCCCTGGCGGGACAGGATGCCTTCCGCCTGCCCAGAATCCCCTCCATGTACCCGGATCCCAAGAAGGGCGCCGAGTACTGGAAACAGTTCGCCGAGGAGATGCATGAACGGGCAGAGAAGGGTTACGGCGTGCTTGAAGATGAGAAACTCAGATTCCTCTGGGCGGTAACCGGGCCCTTCTATTTCAATCCCTTCGATATCCTGGCTAAAAGAGGAGTAGCCGTGCCTGCACTGCAATTCGGAGTGATGAGCCGCTGGTTCGGCGCCGAATACGGCCTTTTCGGGG
>CAYVBI010000183.1:0-4236 GCA_964448985.1 uncultured Dehalococcoidales bacterium | reverse complement strand
CACCCGGACTTCAGGGACCAGCTCCTGAGGGCGGCGGAAGACATGTACCTGCTGTAAACCATTAATTGACAGGTTAAGTAGATTACCTGATAAACTACACTACATTTTGAGAGAGCAGCAACGACTCCCAATATCTGATTGGAGACAGCTATGAAATCAAAGAAAAAACGTGCCCTGGTAATTACACTGGGGGTCATACTAGCCCTCATGCTTGTTTGCACGATAGGCTTCCAGGTCTTCTTCAGGCTGCCGCAGCCGTCATACTCCGGCACAATGCAGGTGGACGGCCTCAATGCCCCGGTCGAGGTGAGGACGGACGAACACGGTATACCCCATATATTCGCACAAAGCAACGAGGACCTTTTCTTTGCGCAGGGATATATCACAACCCGCGAGAGGATGTTCCAGATGGACCTTACGCGCCTGGCCGGCAGGGGCGAGCTGTCCACACTTTTCGGCGACCGCATGATCGCTACCGACAAATATTTTAAGACCCTGGGCTTTTACCCTGCCGCTGAAGCCGAATACGCCAACCTCAGCCCTGCTACCAAAGCGGCTGTCGACTCTTACACAAGCGGCGTTAACGCTTATTTAGATACCGTGAAATTCCTTCCTGCCGAGTACACCATCCTGGGAGGTAAACCCCAGGCCTGAAAACCGGCCGATAGCATGGTGGCTGGACTGCTGATGTCCTACCGCCTCAACTCACCGCGCGGGATCAAGCCCGTGCTCTACCAGATATATAAACAGGCGGGTCCGGATATGCTCAAGAAGCTGCTGCCCTATATCCCTGAGGGGGCGCCATACATCTCATCATCCGGTGAAAACATCCCGGCCTTCGCCCAGGACACCCTTCCGGTTATAGACGCAACGTCATCTTCAGCAGACACATTCAGCCAGATCGACTGCCCGGTGCCGATGAGGATGCGGGCCTCCAACTGGATGATCTTTTCAGGGTCGCGCACCACGACCGGCAAGCCCGTCTTCACGGGCAGCCCTGACCTGGAGGCCGCCATACCGTCGCTTTTCTACCTGGTCCACCTCAAAGGCGGCGACTACGATGTAATCGGCGGCTCCATCGCCGGCCTACCCGGCGTGCATGCGCTGGGATTCAACGGGCATATAGCCTGGAGCATCACCGTGGGGAACGGCGACAACCTGGATTTCTTCACCGAAACTCTGAATCCTGCAAACCCCGACCAGTACCTTACCGAAGATGGCTACAAGGATTTCCAGGTCATCGACGAGACCATCAAGGTCAAGGGCAAGGACGGTATGAGGGATGAGAATTTCAAGGTCAAAGTGTCGCGCCACGGGCCAATCGTCTCAGAGGTCATGCCCGCGCTGCCACCCGACTGCGCCATGCTGTGGCCCGGACTGATGGGACATGATGGTACTGTGGAGGGGCTGCTCGGCCTCAACCGCGCTAAAAATTTCGACGAGTTCCGCAAAACCTTAAGCCTGGTTCGCGGCGGCAGCGTTCACCTCGGCTATGCCGATGTGGACGGCAATATCGGCTACCAGTACATCACCACGCTTCCCATCAGGAAATCGGGTGAAAACCCCATTCCGGTGCCGGGCGAGAAGGGACAGTACGACTGGACCGGCTTCATACCCTTCGAAGATCATCCCTACGAGCTCAACCCGGCCAGGGGCTACCTGGCATCCTTTAACCAGACGCCCGAGCCTGAGCCGGCAAATTTCTACGGCACGGCCTATTTCCTCTTCGAGCGACCCTTCCGCTTCGAGGAGATGGCAAAGTCAAAGGACAAGTTCAGCGTGGAAGATATCCGCAATATGCAGAACGACGTGGGCTCCAACCTGGCCAAACGCTGGGTGCCGCAGGTCCTCAAGGTATGCGGCGATGACCAGGAGCTGAACAAGTACACTGGTATCTTCAAGGCCTGGGACTACACTATCGCCACGGACAGCCCGCAGGCAACGCTCTTCAACTCGTTTTTCACTCACCTTATTAAGAACACGCTGTACGACCAGCTTGGCACAACCATAGTAGACGAGCTGTTCAATGACCTGCACGTTTCCATCCCCACACAGTGGCTCATCAGGTACATGGATGACAACAATAATGAGATTTGGGACGACATCTCCACCACAGCTGTCAAGGAGACCCGCGATGACATGGTGCTGAAGAGCATGAAGGACGCCGTAGCCGAGCTGTCGGCGCGTCTGGGCGGCGACCCGCAGAACTGGGCCTGGGGCAGGGTCCACCAGATGACCATCAGGCATCCGCTGGGCAGTGCTCTGCCCTTCCTTAACCTCAGCCCGCTGCCCTATGCCGGTGATGATTTCACCATCCACGCCGACTGGTGGGAACGAGAGCACCCCTACGACATGTACAGCGGCGCTGCCATCAGGATCGTGGTCGACATGTCCGACCTCAGCAGCATGACTATCATGAGCCCGCCCGGGCAGTCCGGCCAGTACCTCAGCCCTTACTACAGCGACCTTGCGGAGACATGGTCCAAAGGAGGGCAGGTGCCCGCGCATTACACGGACGCAAAACAACTCAAGCAGGTGCTGATGCTGGAGCCATGTCAGTCGAAATAAGCTGAAATCGACAGTATGCGAGATTAAAGTACTCTAACGGAAGTCTGGATACCAATGCCCTAGCCCAAACCAAGTTCATTATCCAGGATATTGATAAAAGATTTCGCGTTGACAATCCGGATCTTCTGGTATTCTTCAAGCCGCAGAAAATTTTTATCACCCGTTACTATAAAATCGGCCTGCGCTTCAACAGCGCAGGAGATTATTTTGTCATCGCCCGGGTCCGGCGCAACGCCGGATAAAATAATCTTGCCGGCCGTACAACTTGCCTTATAGGTAATCGCGAGGATGAAAGCGCGGATTTCAGATTCCGACAGACTATATTTCTGCTTAATCCGCGGAAGATACAAAACACGTTTTGTTTCATCGATTATTTGAGGAGACGTGATAAGCTCGAACTCTTCTTTTCTCCAGCGTTTTTCAATTTCTCTTGGATAACTCAGCGGCGAAATAAAACCTGAAACCAGTATGTTTGTATCTACAACCGCACGCAGCATCAATAACCTTTACCGCGAATTTCGGCAATTGCGTCAGCAACGTCCTTCTCCACTTCTGCTGAGATGATTTGCCTGTTTCTGTCTGCGGGCGCTTCCACAAGATTAAACAGAGATTCCCTGGCCTCTTTGCTTGTACTGGTCGCCATCAGGAATACGTCAATATCCCCTTTCAAGATGCGGTAATTCCTACCCAGCCTGGAAGCTGCGATTTTACCCTCCCTGATGTACCTGTAGACAGTATCCTTATTCAACTGGAGATAGTCAGCCACCTGCTCTGGTGTCATAATTTCTCGTAGCATTGCCATATCAGCACCTCTGTTGATATTATAGTGTTTTTGTTTATATTTGTCTATTTATAAAGATACTTATTGGTAATAACAGATTACACAACATCAGTTTTCGAAAAATCTGCAGGAAGTATGGTTGGTCCAACAAGTTGAGGGCGGCAGTTGACAAAGATATTATTCTATCGGAATTCTCAGCACCATTCTGGCCAGGTCCCAGGCGTGCTCATAGAGGTGCAGGCCTTTGCTGAAGGCGTGTATCTCGCCGTCCCGGACGCCTATCTCTCCTGCCATGTATTCCTTGAGGGTCTGCAGGCCGCCCAGGTTGGTGGGCATTCCGCCCCACAAATCCCACGAGCGGAAGTAGAGTATGAAGTGCAGGGCTCCGTCCTGTATGCGCGTATCAACCAGGCGCAGGCAGGGCGGGTCCGCCTGGTAAAGGCTATGCTCATTGCCCACGCACATGCACATCTGGTTGGTGTCGAAACCCTTGCGGTAGCGACGGATTATCTCCTCGATCTGCGGAGACAGGAACTCGCCGTAGGTGTACTCCTCGTTCTCCTGCTTGTCGGGAGTCATCAGGTAAGACATGTACTCCTCGATCACCTCGTCGGTGGTGGGCTGGGGTACGCCGGTCGGCACGTCCGGGCTCAGCGGCCGTATGCCGGGCTGGCTGATATTAATGGCGACAAGCTCGATCTCCTTGCGGCGCACGCCCTCGAAGCTGCCCTGCTCGATCCTGTATTCCCGGCCCTCGGTGAGGGCTTTCTGCAGGCACTGGTACCAGGCGTCGCCCAGGCTTAAGGCGTCAATAATGGTAAGTTTCATTTCGTCCGTAGCATCATAAGCAAGTGTTATAATGCATGTCAAGGTTGACCGTAGCATAA
>CAYVBI010000182.1:0-4277 GCA_964448985.1 uncultured Dehalococcoidales bacterium | reverse complement strand
CTGTCGATCGACGCCAGCATCTCGCCACGCTTCTTTTCAAGCTCACTCAATTCCTTTTTGACCTCACTCACCTGTCCATGCAGTTCACTTTTCTCGCTTTCCCAGGCGTTCCCGGCTGCCTTGCAGACATCCTGCAGCTTCCTGATCGCCACTTTATCCGTTTCCAGCTTCTCCATCATATCCAGCAGCACATCGTCCTTTTTATCCAGGCCGGCTTTAATCATAGTAGCCTCCTGCTCGTAGCCGACCAGCTCCTTGGGGTTCTTTATTTTGCCGCCGTACAGCTTGTCCTGGATCTGCCCGAGCTGCGTCCGCAGGGCCTCAGCCTCAGCATCCAGCTCTTTGTATCGTTTCTCAAGCTCTGCCCGCTCGTTCTCGGCCGACTTCAATGCGGCTTTAGCCTGCTCAAATTGGTCGTTATGGCGGATACGCAGGTCCATAGCCTCAAGTTGTTTAATGTGGTCCTGGATGGAAAGCTCAACCTGCTGAAGATCGTAAACACGTTTAGCGAGGCTCATAACGAGCAATGATACGTCAGGGCAATTTATATGTCAAAGCCGGCACGATCGGCTAATGCGGGTAGTCGAGCAGCACGACCTGCGTAGTAGCGGGGATATTGGTCCTGGTGACTATAAGCTTGGGCTGCGAGGCTAACTCCTTGATGCCGAGCTCTTTGAGGAATTTCTCGGGAAATTCAATGTCGGCCTTCTCATCCGCCGTCTTATAATGCATGGGTATAGCAAAGCCCGGATTGAGGTTCCTCACCAGGTCTGCCGCGACCTGGCCGCCGATGGTGGAATGCCCGCCAACCGGTACGAAGAGCACGTTGATGTTACCCAGTTCACCCGTTACCTCGGGGGTAAGCGAGTGGCCGAGGTCACCCAGGTGGCATAGCGTCACACCCTCAATTTCGATCACATAGATCGTGTTCTTGCCCGATTTTTTACCCTGTTCGTCGTCATGAAAGGCGGCTATCCCCGTAATGTAGGTATCCTTTATCTCATATTCCCCGGGGCCTTTGATAACCCGGTATCCTTCCTGCAGTGTGTCGAGATAGGAATGGCCGGGATGCGCATGGCTGATTGCCACCATATCCGCCTGGACCTTGCCCAGAGAATAGCCGGTTGTATCGGGACAGGGGTCGATCAATACGACCGCCTCCTTGCCTTTGATGCGGAAACAAGAGTGGCCGAACCAGGTTATTTCCATATTGTTATCCTCGCTATCAGATGCTGATTTGAGCCGGGGTTTAATTGTAGCAACACGTCCGCAAAACAGCAATCGCCGGATACCGTATTAGCTTTGTGCTATAATCCCTGCCGTGAATATACTCGCGTTCGAAACATCCTGCGACGAGACCGCTGCAGCGATCGTAAAGGACGGGGATACCATCCTGTCCAACGTGATCTCGTCTCAGGTGGATATCCATGCCAGGTACGGCGGCATAGTGCCCGAAGTGGCCTCGCGCCAGCACCTGCTCACCATAGCTCCCGTGGCTGAAAATGCGCTGATCGAAGCAGGGCTCACCCTGAAACAGATCGACGTAATAGCCGCCACGGTGGGGCCGGGGCTGGCTGGATCTTTGATTGTGGGCGTTAATTTCGCCAGGGCGATCTCACAGGCGGAAGACTTGCCTTTTATCGGCGTCAACCACCTGGAGGGACATATCTATGCCAACTGGCTGTCCGGATCCGCTCCACAGTTGCCCTGCCTCTGCCTGATCGTATCCGGCGGGCACAGCGACATAATCCTGATGGAGGACCACGGCAGCTTCCGCCGGCTGGGATGCACGCGGGACGATGCGGCCGGCGAAGCCTTTGACAAGGGCGCCAGGATACTCGGACTGCCCTATCCGGGAGGTCCGTCCATTCAGGCCGTCACCAGGGGAGTAACAACCTCCCTGTCGCTTCCCCGCGCATGGCTTAAAGAGACCGATGACTTCAGTTTCAGCGGAGTGAAAACAGCGCTGCTGCACATGGTTGAGGAGAAAGGGGAGCACGATGACCGGTGGGTGAAAGAGGCGGCGGCGGCTTTCCAGGAGGCGATCATCGCTGTCCTGGTCGGCAAGACCATACAAGCCGCCCTGAGGACCGGCGTAAAGCAGATAATGCTGGCTGGAGGAGTGGCATCCAATGATGCATTGCGCGAGCGCTTCAAGGCTGATTCACCGCTGCCCGTCCTGATACCACCACCTATACTGTGTACAGATAACGCGGCCATGATTGCCTCCTGCGCCTATTACCGCTGCATATCGGGCAACTTGCGCGACAGCTGTCATGACGTCATACCGGGGCTGTCTTTCGCAAAGTGACTATGGGACAGTTCCCGCATTCTTTGGTGCGGCACCACGTGTGGTAGATATGCAGCAGGCCTTGCTGCCTGCAGGCGCCGAAGGCCTGGTTGCCAAGCAGCTCGCTCATGTAACGCGTCAGCTCATTTTGCGACAACGAAGGGTATGATCCATAGATGCGCCTCGCATTCTCTTCCAGCGTACCGTTATTGATGCTTGCGCCGTAGGCCCGTAAGAACGGCAGCACCGCGTTCACCACGATCTCCCTGGCCCTGCTAGTTCCTATTAGAACCCGCGAATCAACGCCTTCCACTGTAAAGGCCCTGTCGAGCATAGTTACTGACTCCCGTGGCGGCGCATTAACCACTAGATCAGCCAGACTGGAGGCCAGGCCGGATTTCTGATACCTGTGTAGCAGGTGGCACAGGCCGGCGATCCTGAGGGCGGGATGGTTTAGCGGCCTTGAGGACGCAATAATCCAGTCCGACGCCTTCATTGGCTGCACTCCCTCGGGGAGAAGGTTCATCCTCCCGTCCGCGAGACCTGCCACGCCGAGCAGCAGTGCATATTTCGCCCGCAGGCTCCCCGCAGCATAACTCCTGACCATATCTGCCGTCGCTTTTCCGGCCAGTGTCTCGAAAGGCTTAACGTTCCTGGCATATCCCAGCGCGCGGCAGATGCCCTTATACAGCGCCTGCTCAAAATCGCTGGCCCGCAATGCCTGCGCAAATCTGGCTGATTTCTGTTCGAACCTTGCCAGGCCGGCCTCCACAATGATCCGGTCGGCCTTCTTCCCGGAGCTGACCAGGTTCGGGCAACGCCGGGCTGGCGTGGCAACAATGCGCTGCAGCAGGTTGCCACTGGTTTTAATGTACTGGGCCAGGATCACGGTACTGAGGATACTGCCGTCCTGCAGCCTGACGGGCAGGAATCCGCGCTGCCACATTGATACATGCAGTATCACACCATTATAGGCCGCGTCTTTATGGTGCCCGTGCCGCTGCCAGAGGTCGGACGTAAGGTGAACCTCGACATCGCCGACGGTCTTCTCGCCATTCACTTTTATTACTACGTCCTGAAAGTCGCAGCCGCCGCGTGTGCTGACCCGGCCCGGGCAGATAACCTCTATCCTGTGTCCCGAGTCGTCGTTAAAGCATGACAGACGGCCTGACAGCCACAGCGCAGAAACCGACCTCTCAGTTACTAAGCCCATTATCCTTACACGTTATAGTGTACTTAACGCTAAAAAAGGGGTTACCCGTTTTCACGCTTTGTACTTAAAACCGCTGCGGTCCGCTATGATGCTCAGCAATTTGGCTGAGGCTCCCCTGGGCTCATATTCTCCCTGTTCCCATTCACTGACCGTCTGCTGCCTGATGCCCATCTGTCCAGCCATCTCAACCTGTGTAAGATCAAGATGGTTCCTGAGCGCCCTGATGCTCCCAGCATCCCAATCCTGCTTTCTTCCAGCTCTCTTCATCAATTTCTATTTTACCTGTTAACGTGTATACTTTCAACCTCCTGTCTTATACTGTTAGACACTGTACTCCATCAATGGCAAAATTAAGTGATGCGGAAAAAAAGTCAACGCAATCAATAGTGTGTTGGATCTGCCATGCCGATATACGAATACAGGCCTATACAAGCCGGGTGCCACTTTTGCAGCGGAGGTTTCGACGCCCTGCAAAAAATGGCCGACTCGCCACTAAAGACGTGCCCGAAATGCGGCGCCGCAGTCTGTCGCGTCTTCTCCAGGTTCGCAGCCTGCAGCACAGATGTCCCCGATGAAGACAAGGCGCTGAATGACAAGCTCCGCTCTTACGAGCAACAGGGTATGTGGAGCCACGCAGCCGAGTTGGCCGATAAATCGGCCCTCAACGAAAGGGCTATGGACAACTACAGGAAGGCCGGATACAATTTTTAACCTCCCATCCTGTTAAATACATTTATTAGCAGTCACCCCTTTACAGTGATAATTTTTTATGCT
>CAYVBI010000181.1:0-4295 GCA_964448985.1 uncultured Dehalococcoidales bacterium | reverse complement strand
GCCGCTGAAATATCGCACTCCCTTAAGCAGTTCACCGCTGCTGATGCCGGTAGCAGCAAAAAAGACATCGTCGCTGTCTATGAGGTCCTGCGTTTTATAAATTTTATCGACATCTATCCCGCCGGCCCTGGCTTTCTCTCGTTCTCCACTGTCGCGCATCCAGGCCTTGCATTGAATGGCGCCGCCGATGCAGTGTATCGCAGCCGCGGAGAGTACTCCCTCCGGCGTGCCCCCGATGCCCATGAGAACATCAACCTCCCTCTCCGGCAGGGCTGCGTCTATGCTGGCTGCAATGTCGCCGTCGGAAATCAATTTAACCCTGGCGCCGGCGCTTCTGATGTCCGATATCAGCCGCTCATGTCGCGGCCTGTCCAACACCACTACAGTAAGCTCGGATATCTTCCTTTTTTTAGCGGCGGCTATATTCTTCAGGTTTTCCGATACGGGCGCGTTGATATCGATGCAGTCTTTCGCCTCGGGACCGGTTACGATTTTATCCATGTAAACAAATTGCCTGGGCCAGTGTATTGTCCCCCTGGCTGAAAGCGCTACGACCGCGATGGCGCCGGGTAGGCCCCTGGCAACGAGATTGGTCCCATCAACCGGGTCCACGGCGATATCAACCTTTAAATCGGAGCCGCCGCCGATACGCTCTCCTATGTACAGCATGGGAGCATGGTCTTTCTCCCCCTCACCGATGATTACGATACCATCCATGTGTACATAGCCCAGGACATAGCGCATGGCAGCCACCGCCGCCGCATCTACTATGGTTTTATCACCCCTGCCCAGGTGACGGGCGGAAGCTAAAGCTGCTGCTTCCGTGACACGCACCAGCTCCATAGCGATGTTGCGCTCGATCGGTATGCCTGAATGCCTGGATTTCATACTTCACATCCTCCCCTGCCAATAAGACTATTACATCGGCTATTGAATAGTCAATGTAATTTTTTATTCGGTGTAGCGGGCAGGCGAAGCACACAGAGACAATAACTATATCATATTACATTTGAAATTTTATGTTAAGTATCGTATAATTTAAATACAGCTACAAGTTCAGAAAAGCTCTGCTTGCAAATATCGTCTGCATAAGGGAAGGAGAAACTCCATGGCATCCAATCAATTCGCAGATATCAGTAAGGATCTGTTCAACCAGATTAAATTTATTGAAAGCAGGGTGAAGGACGATTCATTTAAAGATGCAGTCAAGCTGCTGGCGACTGCCGAAAAAACCTGTGAACATCTCGAGTCCGTCATGACGCCGGACAATCAGTTGCAAACACATATAGTTAGTAACCGCCGGCTGGAAATAGGCTGGCTACATGACAACATTCAACAGGGCATGCAAAAAAAGAAAAAGCCGGCCAAGAAACGCGCCACTAAATAGAAGACGGCTTTTTTTACTTCGTATAAATAAGGGAGCATAACCGGGCTACTTATTTAGTTTTCCAATACCGTAATCCACCTGACCTGGCCATACCTCTTCTGATTCTAAAGCGACGGTACTTCGCAAATATGTTTCAGATGAAAAACCACATCACCATCTATAATAATTTCATAATTATAGATGCCGGGCGGAGGATTACCGCTTAGATTTCCCACGGAAACCGGCTCACCATCAGGATTTGTTCTAAATGTGGTTTCCCTAACCCCTACCCAAGATGTTTTATCGATATCGCCCTCAGAATTCGTCATAAAGAATTTCACCATTCCATTTATCTCTGCGCCTTTTGGAGATTGTACCCATGCTGTTACGGAGTCGGAGCCTTTTACAGTGTAGCTATCGTAATATTTATCTAAATCACCCTCTACCGTAAGATAGGCTGTGGTCTTTGATAATATTTGTTTATCATAAGGCACAATGGAAAAATTACTCTCCGCAATGATTATGCCCTGCGCTTTCTCTATTCTAACAAGCTGTATAACATAATCACCCATACTCAAGGGAAGCCAATCGCTTTTGTTAAATTCTCCGCGCTGCACGGAATCTTCATTCTCACTTATTCTAAAGACCGGCCACTTATCTAATGGGATAACTGCTTCCCCTGATTTATTTATAACCCGGCAAGCGTAACTTATTCCTTTTTGTAGCCCTTTTTCTTTAGGATATATACCCTGTCCGGTATGGAATGTTGTTGATTTTATATCCGTATTGGTCACCAGTTCTATGCCATTCTCATAACTTATAGCTTTTACGATAGTTAAACTATTTTCGGAGACGAAAGTATTTGCACTATCCCAAACCAACACCTTAAAAAGACCGAGTGCGCAAATGAGAACAATCGCCAATACAATCGCGATCTTCCATTTCGCTTTAAACCCGGATTTTCTATCTTCTTTCTGTCGCTCATAACTATTTAGCGGCTGTATTTGCTGTTGCGTGGGCCAATTTAGTTGCGCTCCACAATTGCCGCAGAATCTTAATCCAAAGGTAACCTGACAACCACACTTAGGGCAGTTATACCATTGCTGCATCATGTTTCCTCGAATGCCGCGACCGCGTACCCATTGCCATCGTGGCTGATATTATATGCCGATTTTAATAAATATCAACGTCGGCTTAAACGATTTTGGACGCAGTAATCAGCGCTTCAGGAAACAGCAAAAGCACGGTTGCCATCTGCCAACATATCGTATGTGCGCATCAGGGAGATCATTAACCGCGCCGAGCGTGAAATCGAAGCTCTCTCCTGACTGTCCAGCCCTGAATAGTATTAATCCCGGTTTACGCGTTTTATCCCCAGACACGTTACAATTAAAAGGGTCTGAAATATTATTGAGGCAGGAGAGGCGCTAAATGGAAAAGAAAGTCCACAACGTTGAGGGGCAGGCAAAAGCGGGGCCGTATTCCCATGCGGTTGAGGCCGGCGGATTCATCTTCGTGTCGGGAACGGGCCCCGTCGACATCGAACGAAACCTTTTCGAGCTTGAAGATGTAAAGAAAGCCACCGGGATCACCCTGGACAACATACGGAAAATCTTAAGGGCAGCCGGCAGCGACCTGGACAAAGTGGTCAAGGCCAACGTATATCTGCGGGACATGGCCGATTTCAACTTGATGAATGAAGTTTATGCAGTGTATTTCCCGCAGAATGAACCGGCCAGGACCTGTATAGCGGCCAAAGAATTGCCCGCTAACATACCTGTGGAAATCGAGGTTATCGCCGTTAAATAGTTGGCATTCGGATAAATTAACCTGACTCGTACAAAAGGATCTCAGCAAGCTCATGCGGATGGGATACCATGCAAAGGTGATCCGATTCCAGCTCAAAGTAGTCCCAGTTATCCTGCGCGGCGTGTTCAGCGACGTATTTAACGAAGGGCCCACAGACAGCCGCGAATTCACTTTGCGTACAATGGATATATGTCTTGGGTATCATTTTTAACTTTGCAGCGTCGAAATAAAGCGGCTGGATAAAAGGTTTGTCCGGCGTCAGCCCGGCAAAGCTCCTATAGCTGACGCCGCTTGACTCGATCATGTCGAACAGCGACTTCCCATTTTCAGGTATTGACGAGTCGACGTATACCAGGTGTTTTATTTTTCCCGCTATCCTGTCTGCAACTCCGGTGATCACGAACGAAGCATAGCTATGCCCAACCAGTATTACCCCGTCCAGCTTCTCCTCCTCAATTAAACGGCAAGCCTGGGATATATGTTCGTCCAGGCTGCTGGTGTCTGCAGCAGATAACGTTGGGATAAAGACCCTGTGCCCCTTGTTTTCCAGCAAAGGGACTACCTTATCCCATTGTGAACCGCTGTTCCCCCCACAGTGGCCACCGTGCACTAAGACATAATTTGCCATAATCCAGTCTCCTTATGGTGTCCTGACCTGCCCGATAGTATCCGGATATCGTTTTATAGAAAGGCTACTCGTCAGCTATCCTATTATATCAATACTCCTGCTGTCTCCGCCTCCATACATACATGACCGCCAACACCAGGGAGGTAAAGACCAGGGCCATGCTGATGAAAAGGATGATGTCCGGATCGAAATATTCTTCCACCACGAAGCTGCCGGCCTGTATGCCACCCACGTAGACCGTGTACGTTCCCGGGCTGTTTTGCACCGTGGTGAAGATAATGTTGCGGCTCTTGCCGCTCTCCAGCATTACGCTGCGGACGGCCGCCTCCTGGCCGTTGACATACAGCCTTATAGTCGTGCTTCCGTTGACCGTGCCCCTGTTGGCCACGGTTGCGGTCACTTCGACGATATCTCCGGGTGCGACTCTGGCTGCTGATAGCGAGGCGCTCTGCACAGAAACGTTGGGCAATGATATGGGTACCGTCGTTGTGA
>CAYVBI010000180.1:0-4300 GCA_964448985.1 uncultured Dehalococcoidales bacterium | reverse complement strand
GCACCTGTCTTACACACAGGGGGTCACTGGTTCAAATCCAGTATCGCCCACCATTTCTGCTTCCATCATTACCCTTTGAAGTCCTTCCTCAATGCGTTTGGTGTGTGTGCGTTTCAGCGGGAGCGTCACGGGGAGCGGCAGGAGGAAAAGGAAACTTGGCTGAACGTTTTGTGATGCATTTCTATTGCAGATAGCTGATATACTAAATAAATATGATGTTCTATCCAAAAAGAGGGAGGGCCTCAGTAAAATATGACACTTGAAAGAAAGATCGCAAAACTGTTCAACCTTACAGATGAAAACTGGATGAAACATGCAAACCCCTGGAGTGTATGGACGAGATATTCAGTGCTGCCTATAATTGTCTTAGCTTTTTGGAGCAGGATTTGGATTGGATGGTGGTCTCTTATACCGGCAATAATATCATTGGCTTGGATGTTTTTAAATCCAATATTCTTTAAGAGACCCAGGTCGACAAAAAATTGGGCATCAAAATCTGTTTTGGGAGAACGTGTGTGGCAGAACAGGGATAAAATAGATGTTCCAAAGTATCATAAAACTTTACCTAATATCCTTAATGGGATTTCTTCGGTAGGAATGATATTGTCGATTTGGGGTATCGTCGCACTCTCTATATGGCCAGCAATATTGGGTATATCCTTAGCGTATATAGGAAAAAGCTGGTATCTGGATAGAATGGTTTGGCTGTATGAAGATATGAAACATGTGCCCGAATATGAAAAATGGTTATATTGATTGATGTTCAACTATAAATAAAGGTGATTATCCCCTAACACCACGTACTTCAGGGGTATACCATGCCTGAGTATGTGTATCAGGTGTTAAATGGGATATGGAATGAGTTCCCTGTTGTTGTTGTTTGGCTTGGTTTGGGGATGATGTTAGCCTTTTCCATTCAGGTGTCACATGGGTTGCGAAGGCGCATAAACCAACTAGAACACACGCTACTAGTAATATATATACTATGGGATGTCTCTGTCCAACAAGCAAAAGCCAAATGCATATTACCAAACCATCAAAAGAAAACCCGAAGAAGCCTAATCCAGGAAAATCATAAATGAATGCGAGAAATGAGAGTATCGCTACAATAACAAGGATTATGACTATTACACCTTTGAAGTCTATTATGACCTTGTTTTCGTTGTTCACTAAGCCCATCAATCCATCCTCACCAGTCACAAATATAGCAAGGTGCGTGTCTATTGTACCATCGTATCAGTTAATGTCAATAGCTATTGCCACGAGTGGTAAAATTATAACGTGGGTATGCCAAAGAATTATCTTGCGCTGTAACGGGAGGCAATGGTGGGGAAAGAGTTGTTTTTATATTTCTTGCTGCCTTCTGTTTTGGCAGTTGGTATCCCTATATTACAAAAATTCGGAGGAACTATGTTCCAACGAATAAAACCGGGAATGCAATTAGGTTTTCTTTCTCTTGCCATAGCTCTTTTCGCTTTTGTTGTCTATGCAGGGATAGCTAGTTATGTGTCCTCTCCTACGGAAAAGCAATTTGATATAACTTGGCCTATTATAATGTCCTTAATTACTGGACTAATTTTCTATCTTGTTTTATACAAAGACAGGTACAAAATTTATCCAAATACGGAGCGGCCCAAGGGATCAACAAAAATAGATGTTACCAATGCCACTATAAATGGTTATGCAAATATACAATCAATAGACCAAGAAGAACCAAGTAATCATCCGCCTCTCGCATTTGACATCATATTAACGATCTTTGCTGTCTTAATACTGATATATGGAATCGCCACTTCAATAGCATGGATTTTAGGGAAGGTTCCTCCACAATTAGACTTACGGCTATCAAGTATATTGGGGCTATTCATAGTCTTACCGATTATAGGACTACTCGATACTTGGGTATGGGAACGAAAATACTATCGGTTAGGTAAAAGTGCTAAAGAAGCGCATAAGACGATCACTTTAACTGGCAACCTCAGTGATATTTTCAATGTTTGTTTGAAAATACTAAATGAACGAATGGAGACTAGAGTAAATTCTCGGTTTTGGAAACTGCGAAGACCATATCTTATTAGAGGGCTGATTGGTGGCCTTGTAATCACTGTGAATATTGTCCAAACAGACGATAACACTGTCAAAGTTTGTATTCATAGCGATAGTCCGTTGGTTACAACTAAGTGGGATTTTGGTAACAACCAAAAGAATATCGACAAGTTTGAACGTTTTGTCCGAGCCGAAATGGAGCAAACAAGTACTTTTATTCCACAACTTACTATAGAGCGTACAATATTTCGCTATCAGGGCAAATATGGGAAGAGTTGGAGGGTAGTCGTTAGAAATAATACAAGTAAAACACTAAATGATTGTACGGGGCGTCTCATTGAAATAGCCGACGAGATATCAGGGAATAATCCTGGATTGGGTAATTGGCCTGATGGTTATCTTTGCTGGAGTGATAATGAAGGTTCAAAGATTTCAATCCCACCTAGGGAAACCAGAGAGTTAGAGACAATAATATATACTGGCATTTGGGAACCCTTGTTATTGGCTTATGCACAGGGAGAGGATTATAGGAAGCTACATTCCTTTACGATAGCTGATTCGATTCTTTTAATGTTGAGTGTCACAAGCCAGAACACATCACCCATTTATGCAATCTGTCATTTTCATGAGAATCCACCAGAAGAAAGCCCACACCTCGATATAGTAAAGACAACCATAGAACGCCCTGACCTTAAAGACTACCAGCGCAAGGAGTTATCTAGTGGCAAGGAAAATAATCAAGCGTGATATAACAAGGAAACAGTTTCACGACCTTGTTAAAAAGGCGGCTCAGCCTATTGAATTTAGCGAACCTGATTTAGAACCGTTAGAAACATCGGCTGTTCCTCAAGACGATGGTTGTAACGAAAATGATATTCATTCAGATATGATTGAAGGTACTTTGGACTAACAGCGTAGGATATTAGGTACTATGAGGGAGGATAAATGAATTCAGAAAATGATAAGCAAGAACATGAGTCAAAGCATTTTGTGAGAGAATGCTCGGAAACTATTGGTTTAGCTGACTCCGTACAAGTAGAAACAACTCATATAGCGTGGGCAAAAGATTGGCGTAAGTTGATTTTTATAGCTATTCTCACAATCACAGTCCCTATCGTGACCTCATTTGCTATTACAGGATGGATAGGCATGGTAGTAGGAATTATAATTGGAATTGGATTATTTCTCTTAGGTCTTTTGGCTGTAACCAAAACTATCACCAAGCGAATATTGAGGTGAAATGAAGATTAGATTTGATTTAACACTGTTACAAACATTGGAGTTTCGTCATTCCGATGATTGTATCGGAACTCATATTCATTCAAATAAGACTGGAGATATTTAGGGCTAACCGCATGATAAACACCGCTTATTCCACGCTTTACAAGGCTCCAGAAGCCCTCGATGGTATTGGTATGGGCATCACCCACAACATACATTCCAGCCCCATGATTGCACCGTTTGTGGGTAAATCCGTTGGCATCAATCGTGTCATAGATAGGGTATTCGTCCGTGTAAACGATAGTCCGTTTAGCAACGTTCTCATTAATCAGAGGCATAACCGTAGAGCGTTTGGTATCAGCGACTATATTGGTAGTGATCTTGCCCTTTCTTTGAGCAATGCCGATCACAGCGGTTTTACCTTCTGCTCCACGCCCACGCTTGCCATGATGTTTGCCACCGATGTAAGTCTCATCAACTTCGACTTCATCCTTAAGGATACCTTCGCTTTCATCAAGAAGTTTGCGGATTTGCTTAAACATACGCCATGCTGTTTTGTAGGTTACGCCAGTCCTGCGTTGAAGTTCCATAGCAGAGTGACCACTACGGGTAGTGGACATCCAAAACATAGCCTCAAACCATGTCTTAAGATGAGTACTGGACTTATGAAAGATCGTTCCGGCAGTAGGGTAAATCTCATGCCCACAAAAGTCGCATTTATAACAAGGTCGCTTGGCTATTTTGTGATGCTTTGTAACTCTTTTACAATCAGTACATTCAATACCTTTTGGAAAGCGATAATTCTTAAGCCATTCAAGGCAGGCGTCATCGTTCGCAAATTCTTTTTCAAACTGTTTCATCGTGTACTTAAGTTGTTTTTCTTGCTTCTGTATTCTCATTTTCTTACCCTCTCACACGTAGTATACCATAATAATTACGTGGTGTCAAGGGATAGTCACCTAAATAAAAATAGGCTAGCCTTGGCCTAAAACAAACAAAACCCAGAACGCGCCCACATAGAGAAGTATCAGAG
>CAYVBI010000179.1:0-4342 GCA_964448985.1 uncultured Dehalococcoidales bacterium | reverse complement strand
TCCACCAGCTCCCGCCCCTGCTCTATGGTGAGGGCCAGCGGCTTCTCCACGAAGGTGTCCTTGCCCGCCTGCAGGGCGGCCCTGGCCATGGGATGGTGCAACACGGCCGGCGCGGCGATCACCACGCCCTTGACCTCATCGTCCTGCAATACGTGGCGGTAATCGCTGCAGACCTTTAAATACGGATATTGCTCTTTGAATTTGCTCGTTACTGAAGGATCGGTGTCGCAGACGGTATGCAGCGCGCCCAGCTCGGCGAAGTTGCGCACCAGGTTCTTGCCCCAGTAGCCGCTGCCGACGATTGCTATGTTGCGGGCGGTCGTGTCTTTATCAGCCATCTATTCCCCCAGCCTGACGATATTTTTTCCCCGCAGATCGCGGGTGGCGCCGCGGGCGTCGAAAACGAGCCGGGCGTTGCCCACTATTTTCTGATAATCATAGGCGCTGTGGTCGGTGGCGATGACCGCGCAGTCGTACGATTTGAGCGAGCCGTAATCAAGCTTTACGGAAGACTGCGCGCCGGAGGGCAGCAGTATCTGCGCAGCGTGTGGATCATTGTAGTCCACGCGGGCGCCCTTCTGCTGCAGCATCGCGATGAGCTTGACGGCGGGAGACTGATGCGTATCCGACACGTCCTTTTTGTACGCCGCGCCCAGCACCAGTATTTTACATCCGCCCAGGCTGATATCGCGGCTGTTGAGCGCGGCCGTGATCTGCGCGGCCACGTAGCCGGGCATGGACTCGTTGATGTCGGCGGCAAGCTCGATGAAACGCGTGTGGAAATCGTATTCCAGCGCCTTGTCGGCCAGGTAGTAGGGGTCGAGCGGTATGCTGTGCCCGCCCGTGCCCGGACCGGGATAAAAGGGCATGTAGCCGAAGGGCTTGGACGCCGCCGCCCGTATCACCTCCCAGACGCTGATGCCCATCTTGTCGCAAAGCTGCGCCAGCTCGTTGACCAGCGCCACGTTCACGCTCCTGAATACGTTTTCGAAGACCTTGGTCATCTCCGCCACCTCGGCGGAGGATACCGGCAGAACGAGGTCCGCCACCCCGCTGTACAGCAGGCAGGCCAGACGGGACGACTTCGCGTCGATCCCGCCGACTATCTTGGGTATTGAGCGCATCGGAGGGGCGCCGTCGCCGGGGTCGACCCTCTCAGGCGAGAAGGCCAGGAAGAAATCGCGCCCGGCCTTCAGCCCCGACCTCTCCAGGATGGGCAGCATGACCTCGCGCGTTGTGCCGGGGAAGGTGGTGCTCTCCAGCACGATGAGCTGCCCTTTTCTCAAGTAGCGCGATACCTGCTCCGCTTCGTAGGTGATGTGCGAAAGGTCGGGCTTGCGGGTGCGCGTGAGCGGCGTGGGCACGCAAACGCAGACGGCGTCAGCCTGCTTCAGCTTCGAATGGTCGGTGGAGGCCGTCAGGCTGCGGGAGCGGATCAGCCTTTTCAGCAGCTTTACGTCCACGCCCGATTTATATGACTGCCCCCGGTTGACCAGGTCCACGCGCTTCTGCTGGGTGTCGATGCCCAGCACCTTGAAACCCGAGGATGCGAAGGCAACCGCCAGCGGCAGGCCGACATATCCCAGCCCGATTACGGCTACCGCCGCGGACCTGTCACGTAATTTACTTCCGAGTGGCGTCATTCTATATCCCGGGACCCCTTGAGAGGCGCAAACGGTATTTTATACGCAACGCAGGCGTTAGACAAGTATCGGGCGCACCTGAAGGTACGCCCCTACAGGTGCGCCCCTATTGCCTGCGGTAGGCCAGGAAGAACGCCGCCAGCAGGCTCATGACCGTCACCAGCAGCGCCAGCAGCGCCCAGGTGATGTTGTAGCGCAGCAGGAATGCGGGCGTGGCGGCCAGGCGGTCGACGAAATCTATATACATGCTCGCCATGGGCGCCAGCGAAGCCTTGTGCACCCGGTCGAGCGTGTCCTCGTCGTCGAACAGCCAGACAGGCCCGCTGATCAGACTGACTAAGGGAAGGCCGGCGCGGCCGAAATGCTGCGCGTCGGTGGGCACTCCCAGCGGCGTCCCCGTGGGGAAGACCAGCGTGCGCGACAGTCCGGCATCGGCCACCGATGCCGCATACAGGCTGACCGTGACCGGGTTTTCGGTGATGAATACGCCGCGCGGCTCGGCGTTGCCCGGCGGCGCCGCCGGAGGCGCGTAGTCGTCCGAGATGTGCTCGATGGCGATATCGAAAAGCGACTGCCGCATTATGTCGTCCCTGTGTTTCTCGATGAAAGCGTCGTTGGTTGCCCCGCCCACCATGTGGCCTCCCGTGAAGAGGAATATCATGCTGAACGGCCTCTCCGTGACGGGGAGCTGCGCGTAATAGCTTGCCAGCGCCAGCACCATGCCGACCCCGCTGCTGTCCTCCACGCCGCTCCTCCAGGGGGAGTCGTGGTGCGAGTGGAAAATAATGGTGTCCGCGCTCTGGCCGGGCAGAACCGCGTAAACGTTGGCGCTCTCGCCGCCTTTGGGGGCCACCTTGGCGTCCAGCACGATCTTTGCGGTGGTCTTTCCGGCGGCTACCCGGGCGATGAGCTTATCGCCGGCTTCGGGCATCAGGTACATGCCCGGTATGGAGCGCAGCTCGCCATCGTAGGGGGCGTAGTAGGTGAACTTTCCCAGCTCGGGATAACCGCGCAGTATGCCGATGATGGCGGCCGGGTGGCGCGCTTCGGCCTGCTTATAGAAGGATATGTATTTGAGCATCCAGCCGATGGGGTAGGGATGAGCCCAGCCCTTGAGGGCCTGCTCAGGCTCGTAAGCCATGTAGCTGAAGAGCTTCATCTGGTCCCAGCTCACATCGACGGGCGATATCTCCACCAGCGCTATTTTGCCCTCGATGTCCTGCCAGTCGGGCCTGGCGGTATTTCCCAGGTAAACGACCTCGGCCTCGGTGCCACCCTCCCTGGCGGGCCCGCTGTAGGGCACGTAGAAAGACTCCGGCTGCCAGGCCGAATCGCTGCCCGGCTGCACCGTTATGCTCCAGTCGACCGGCTCCCAGTAATCGAAGTTGCTGTTCTCCACACGCACGTCTTTGAAGCCGTACGCCCTGAGCATTGAATCAAGGTAGGCGATGGCGGCATGATCGGCCTGGGAGCCCGGCCTGCGCTCGCCGATGGTGTAGACATCGCCGATCAGCCTGAAGATCTGGTCCTGATCGGGGACGGACACGGTATGGGGGCCTTTGACGGCCGGGCTGGATGTGGTGGCCACCGAAAGGGGGACCAGAGCCAGCGAAACAACCAGCAGCAGGGCAAGGGCGGTCCAGGCCAGCGCCGGCCTGCTTTTGGGCCTGGCTGCGCGTGGCCCGAGTATGTAAAGGACGACGCCCGCCGCGACGAGTATCAGTCCGGCAACCAGAAAGGCCGTGGCATTGCCGGTGAAGACGGCGGGCATGGCGAGCAGGCGTATTATCACGCTCAGCCCGGCCAGCGCCGACAGCAGGTACTGCAGCAGGAACCAGACGGCAAGGCTGAGCCAGATCGCCCCCACGCTGCGTAGCCAGAATGGTTGCCGCGCGTTCATCCAGAGGACGGCCAGGAAGATGACCAGCGGGGGGAAGAGGAAATACCATGCCATGAATATGGCCAGCGGCAGGCTGGACTTGTCCAGCGTGAGCGCCGCCGCGAACGGCAGGGCCGAGAATACGATGGAAAGCCCCAGTGAGACGACCAGGGGAATGATGAGAGTACGGTTGGCCCTGAAAGGACAGGTTTTAGCTTCGCACGTCATGTGACACTCCCTCCTGCGATCAAAATACGTTTTTTCGGGCGGGTTTTTAAACCCGCCCCTACAGATCTGCTGCAATCGTCAGAAGTACCTGACGCCGGGCAGAATCCTGGTCAGGCAGCTCTGCGTTGCGCCGGACGCCACGTTCTCTACCCCGGCGTCTATGCAGACCGTGGCCGCCGTATCGTAAAGGTAGCCCCAGCTAAAAGCCCCGAAGACCAGCGTCCTGGTCTCGCCCGGCGCCATGGGCGGTATATAGCCCGTGGCAACCACGTTGTTGCCCACATACAGCTCGGAGCTCGATGGCGCGGAGGCGGCGTCACCCGTGTTCCTCACGGTGTAATAGACCATGGGAGCCTCGCGGAAGAGGTCGACCACGACCAGGGCGGCGCGCCTGGTCGGGTACGGCAGCACGGTGACACTGACCGACTTCAGGGAAGGCCCGCCGCTGTTGAGGGCTGTCAGCGTGTAGGTCGTGTCGACCGCGGGGCTGACCAGCCTGCTGCCGCCGGCGGGGACGCTGCCGATGCCGGGCTCGATAACGATACTGCTGGCGTCCTTAACGTTCCAGCTCAAGGTCAGCGACTGGCCGGCC
>CAYVBI010000178.1:0-4360 GCA_964448985.1 uncultured Dehalococcoidales bacterium | reverse complement strand
TCAGCCCCATCTTCGGGCTTTACGAAGACCCGGGCGGCAAGATCAACCAGTTGATAGTCAACCGTGTCAAGGCGAATCCCACCTACAATTTCCAGACGGGGATGGATTCCCATCGTTTCTGGGCGGTCAACGAGCCTGAGTTTGTCCAGAGAGTCAGCCATTTCCTTATCCCCAAACCTATTTACATCGCTGATGGCCACCACCGTTATGAGACAGCTTTAGCCTATCGGGAGTACCGCCGCGAGCTCGATCCCAACGGCAGCGGCAACGAGGCGTACAACTACGTCATGATGGCGCTCGTCTCGTTCACCGATCCCGGAATCGTTATATTACCCATCCATCGGCTTGTACGCGCTATTCCGGCGGAAGCCATCGAAAAATTCAGAAAAGAGCTGCCCAATTACTTCGAAGTCAGGGAAGCCTCAGCCGGAAGGATGTCGCTTTCGGCGGCAGTGGGCAACATCCGCATATACGGATTGGAGCCGGGGCAGGTGCTCGGCCTGACCCTGCTGCCCGGCATAAAGGTCAATGATTTCCTCAAGCATAAGCACTCGGAGGCCTACGGCAGGCTGGACGTTAGCGTGGTACAGCACATCATCTGCGAGAAATTACTGGGATTGCCCCCCGGTGATTCCGACAATCTGGCCTATACACCCAGCGGCGAATCCGCCTGCCGCATGGTAGACGGCGGACAGTTCCAGTGCGCAATTCTTCTCGATCCCATTCCCGCAAGGACAATTAAAACGGTGGCCGACGCCAACGACCGTATGCCGCGCAAGTCAACCTTCTTCTATCCCAAGCTGCCTTCGGGGCTGGTCATCTTCCGCACCGACGGGGAGATCTAACCCTGCCGTAACGTTTCCTTATCGTGTTAAATATCCAAACGCGGCTGCGCCACCTCGCCTGTAGCCGCCTGCATGCAATCGCGTCCATTGGACTTGGCCTGATAAAGAGCCGTATCCGCCGCGGAGATGACGTCGTCCAGTGTGCCATAAGCCGGGCAAGCCTCGGCCAGACCTATACTGGCAGTTATCTTTACGGCGCGTCCGTCAGAAACGTGTATGTCCGTGCCGCGTAAAGCTTTGCATATACGCGCGCCTAATATCAGCGACTCCTCGATGCCGGTCTCGGGTAAAACAATCCCGAACTCCTCACCGCCCAGCCTGCCGAAAATATCCATCCCGCGTATCTGCCCGCGAACTATCTCTGCAAATTGCCTCAGTGCGGTGTCACCGCTGAGGTGGCCGAAACGGTCGTTGACCGTTTTGAAAAAGTCGAGGTCTATCATCATCAGGCTATAGGGCCGGTGGTACCTGACATACCTCTCCACCTCGTTTTCCGCCAGCTCTAAAAATTTCCTGCGGTTCCAGATGCCGGTCAGCTCATCGACCGATGCCATGCGTATCAGCTCGTTGCGCATATTCTCTTCTTCCAGAATGTCCAGGAACCGCCTGCGGCGAAAAGCCTCGAAACGCAGCGCGAACAGTATGCCGATGACGTTTACCAGAATATATGACGTAAAGGTGACGTTTAAAACCAGAGGGCCCGCCTGGTCCCTGAGCAGGCCGATGATAATAAGGTCCCCGGCCGTCAGTATCAGGGCCAGCGCGGTTTTTATCAGGCGACGGCAGGTGAAAAACAGGTATATGGCCATCACGATAGCCACATCCAGCGCCGTGTATTGCATGTATGCGCCGGGCCTGGTCCAACCTATATAAATGCAGATACTGATGGCGCAGATACCGTAGGCCAGAACGATCAGATCATAAGCTGCCGACTGTTTGATCGCTTTCAGCAGCAGTACGATTACGGTGACCGTTGCGAGCAGAAGGATCAGGCGCAGAGCCAGCAGCGCAAAGAATGTCCCGGTCAGTCCGAAGAGGAGATAATCTGAATACGCGAATACCAGGGTGATCAGCGCGATAACCGCCAGGCCGATGGCCATCTGCCTTATATCGGTCACAAGGTAAAATTGACGGTACTTCCGGTACAGGTCCTTGGTCAGGCGGGTGGAAACAGTGCCAACCGCGGTTTTCCACATAGTAAAATCCAACAACCTTCGACAGGACAGATTACTCCGCGTTGCTTGAAATTGCAAGTCTTATATGTTTTTCATATGTCATTATGATGGGCACTTCCCATATCATTGCGAGCAATGAATGAATAATAGCGGGCACGCCTTGAGGTTCGTCCCGTCCGATGCGCTTCTACTCGATGACCTCGTAAACGGCGCTCGCGCAGGCTTGCTTCAAGGCATCCCCCAAGGTTGAGCGCCGCGGCTCGCGCAGGGAAATCAACCTGTCCAATGTTTTAGGTCGCAGAGACTCGAAAAATGCACACTGCTTCCACATCCTGACCAGCGTGTCCCTGGCGCCCCCGTACACTATATAATCGATACCTCCCAGATGGGGTTCGAGAACCTCCCGTGCGTGACCTTCGATACGGGTGAAGAAATACTCCATCTGTTTCTCCCGGTGCCTGGCGAAGCGATTGGCTGACGATCCCCCTTTATGATGCCTGGAGTGCACCAGCCCGGTCCCGGCCTTGCCTGCCAGCAGCTTATCCCCTTCGAAAACACCAATGGCGTAACGTCCCAGCCTCACCAATATCAATCCCAGCTTTCGATCCTTTTCCAGCACCGATCTCAAGGGGTTGGGATCAAAGCCGGGCCGCAGGCCGTCCTCGTCCAGAAGGAAAGGCGGCAAGGCAACATAGCCCCTGCCTTCAGCGTAATAAATGGCAGCGCCGGTGGGCGAGCCGGCCGCTTTCTCCGCCAGCGTATTAAGCATCTCGCCGCGGTCCAGCGCCCGCTCCAGCACCTTCTCTATCTCGGCTTTCGAGACAGCCGGCCTTATATAGGCCGAAAAAATAATACCCCGGGCCGATATGTCGTTCAGCCAGCGCAGGGCATGCTGGCGAATCAGGTCGAAACGATCGGTTACTGCCATCTTCTCATTTAATACCCACTTCACGGGCGGGTTTAAAAACCCGCCCCTAAGTTAATTCGACTATGGTCACGCCGTCTCCTCCCTGGCCACGACTTCCCGGCTTGAATGATTTGACCAGCGCGTGCGTAGCCAGCGCCTCCCGTACAGCGCCCCTCACCGCGCCCGTTCCGTATCCGTGAATGATACGGACTTCCGGCAACTGCGACATAAAGGCATCGTTGAGGTAGGCGTCAAGAGCAGATTCCACCATCTCGGCCCGCTGACCCCTCAGGTCCAGTTCCAGCGGAGCTGTCCGGATCGTCCGCGGCCTGGCCTCCACCCTCTCTTCCAGGGCTCCTGGCCCGGGCGCATCCATCTTTTCCACGCCATCCAATCTCAAAGATAGTCGGATATCGCCGACCTGCGCCTCCAGCCTGCCCTGTCCCTCATCCACCAAGACCACGGTAGCCAGTGTATTCATACCTTTCAGACGGATGCTGTCACCTACAGCGATCCGTTCATTACCTGGCTCGCCGCCATCGATGGCAGCCAATCTCCCGTCCAATTGCGCTGAACGCTGCTCGGCCTGCTTTGTAATATTTTCCAGCGCCTTGCGAGCCCGCTCCACGCTCTCTCTTTTTCTCTGCTTCTTCAGCTCGTTCTCTGCCTCGCGTATCTCCCGGTAGAGGCCGGCGATCTCGGTGTTAAGGTTGTCCTGTATTTCGCGCACCATGTCCCGCTCCTTGCTGCGGATACGTGATATCTCACCCTCCAGTGCGTCGGACAGGTCGGAAGCACGTGTCTTCTCATATTCAATAGTCTGCTGCGCCTCCGCCAGCCTTTTGCGTTCGGCCGCCAGGTCGACCATCATGGCTTCTACCTCCTGCGAGCCCTTCGACATGATGCTGCGGGCCTGGTTAACTATCTCGTCCGGCAGGCCGAAGCGGGCAGCGATATTGAGGGCATTGCTGCCACCCGGTATGCCCACGCTCAGGCGGTAGGTCGGCATCAGGGTGACCGGATCGAAATCCAGTGAGGCGTTGCGCAGTCCCCTGTTGAGATGGGCGAAGGCTTTAAGCTCCGAATAATGGGTGGTCACCACCACGGCAGTGCCCTTATTCACGAAATGCATGAGCGTGGCCTGGGCCAGGGCTGCGCCCTCTCCCGGGTCGGTGCTGATGCCCAGTTCGTCCAGCAGCACCAGGCTGGCAGGCGTGGTTCTCTTAACAATGCGCGCAACGTTGCTGATATGCGCGCTGAAGGTCGAGAGCGTCTGCTCGATGCTCTGCTCATCACCGATATCGGCAAAAACCTCATCGTAGATCGGCAGCCGCGTGCCGTCCGAGCAGGGGATGGGAAGGCCCGCCTGTGTCATCAGCACCAGTAGCCCGATGGTTTTGAGCGCGACTGTCTTGCCGCCGGCGTTAGGGCCG
>CAYVBI010000177.1:0-4422 GCA_964448985.1 uncultured Dehalococcoidales bacterium | reverse complement strand
TATCGATAAGAATATCAAGGCCTTCATTTTGCAGGGCTTTATAGATTTCTATTTTATTTTTATAGTACAGGTAAAAGGTCCCGGTACTCACGCCGGCTTTCTCAGTAATCATCTCGATAGTGATGCCGTAGTAGCCCTTACTGAAGAAAAGCTCCTTCGCCGCCTCGAGGATCTTCTGCCCCTTTTGCTGTTTGGCTTCGAGGGTTCTTGCTCTCATATGCGTGACCTAAATGAAAAACATCCTATTCAAGATAATTAGCGTTAGTGAACAATATTCATTATAACAGAGGGCATTGATGGATCACCAAGGGCTCAATGTTACAGTAACAGTTACGGTATAAATCGGAATTTCCTATAATAACCAACAGCACGACGGGAATTTGGTCGGTTATATTTAACCGGTGTGAACCTGCGAAACGACGCAATACTATCTTAGAGATTGTGACTACGGATGCCACTTCAAGTGTAACTTTCTCAACTTTATTATAATCCCCGATATAAAAGAGCGATAAAAAAATGCGTAATATAATTTTATTGTTTGTAGTTGTCACAGATCTCTTTCGTTGTTTTATACTTATAAAAAAGTTCATTATAAATCTTGTGATTTTCCCTGCTGTATTTGATATAAAAGTCTCTATTTTCACACAGGCGCATCACGTCCTCCAATTCACCCAGAACTCCAGTCCCCACACCTGCCAACATGGAAGCTCCGAAAGCTGCATCCGTATTTGCAGAAACGCCGCCGTCTATCCCCAGAATATCTGCAACGATAGACAACCAGCATTTGCTCCTGACTCCACCGCCCGTGAAAATATTTTCTTTGAAACCGTCTGACATTGCTCCATAAGTGGACATGGCATCTCTTAACGCAAAGGCCGTTCCTTCATAAATTGCCCGGGCAAAATGAGATCTTTCATGGTTAATAGAGATGCCTGAAAAATCTCCCTTAAGCCCGCTGTCCCAGTAGGGAGCATCTTCGCCCAGCAAGTACGGATGAAATAAAAGCCCATCAGAACCTGGAGGCGCATTACGAGCATCATTATCGATTTCATCATAGGTCTTACCTGTTTTTGGCCTATCTGCGTAAAACACATCTCTTAACCACTTGACCGCCTGTGCACATGAACGTGTATTGACATCCAACATCCATCTGTCTTTAAGAATATATGACCAACAATAGTTCATGCCGTTTGGAAGGGCACAGGCGCTGTCGACAATCGTAGAAAGTGCTCCGGAGGTCCCTAACCTTATCTTGCACTGACTTGAATTAATTAACCCGATTGAAAATGATTCTACAGTCGCATCGCTTCCCCCAGCAATAACAGGGACTCCTATGGGAATACCTGTCTCCCTGCAAGCTTCTGCATTTACTTTGCCTATTATTGAAGTTGATTGATAAATATCAGGTAGTCGGTCTCTGGAGATTGAGAAGATTTTTAAAATTTCGTTGGACCAACTTTGTTTCTGTATATCATAAAAGGACGTGCCGGAAGCATCGCTTAAATCCGTTTGCAGATTTCCTGTGAGCTTAAAGTTAATATAGTCCTTAGGGAAAATGACTTTGTAAGTTCTTTCCCAATTATCAGGCTCACTTCTCATGATCCATAACACCTTGGGAAGGGTGCACATTGTATTTAACGGATTTTTCGTTACTTTCTGAATAATATCGGAATGTTCCCTGTTTATTTCCTTTACTTCTTCAACGTTTCTTAAATCATTCCACAGTATAGAATTTCTAATGACTTTACCTGAGCGGTCAATTAAGGTTACTCCTCTCATCTGTCCGGTTACACCGATCGCTGCGATGCACTTAAAATCAAGATCCACTCTTAATTTATTTAGAATGGCTGTCACACTTTTATACCAGCTTAATGGATCTTGTTCGATCCATCCTTGCTTGATAATCAAAGGATTATATTCAGAGCTTGTGGAAGCTACTACCCTGGCCGCGTCATTGATGACACAACATTTACATCCGCTTGTTCCAACATCTATGCCTAATAGATATTTGTCCATTTTTTTACATACCCAATTAATTACTCTTCAGGAGCTATCTGAACCTGATCCCGGTTGCTGCAGCGCTTTTGTGTTACTACCACAGGCCCGCCGCTAAAGCCACTTTGGAACGGTCGCTGAGCGCTATGGCGTCTTTGGTGCAACTGGAACGGCAGATACCGCATCCGTAACACCGCCCCGCATCGATGGTGATCTTGTTGTGCGCGATGCTGTAGCCCATGGCCCCGAACTGGCAGACGCGCATGCACTGCCGGCAGCCGTTGCACAGGTCAGGGTCGACCTGGGCGACATACTCCGCGCGGAATATCACGGGGAAGTTCAGCGTCACGGTGGCCTTCATAGCCATGCAATCGGCGCGGTCGCAGTTGCAGAAGCCGCCGATAAAGGGTGTCTTGAAAGTCCAAACGGTATGGCAGCAGCCCTTTTTCTCCAGGTCGCGGATACTTTTAGCGGCCTCCTCTTTGGACAGCTCCTCGAGGCCGGAGGTGGATGGCCCTGTCAGGTACTCCGCGCCCAGCGAGCGTATCAGCTGTCCCATCTGCGAATCCCCCTGCGGCACCATGCTGAATCCGTAGCAGTAGCGCTGTTCGCTGCCCACGGTGGCCTGGCGGCAGATGCAGGGCAGCCGGTGGACGGAGTTGACGAAGCCCAGCACATGGTCGATGTCCTCGATAGGGACCACCTGCCCGTAGTGCTTCCTCTTCTGCGCGCCGATGGCAAACGGCATCACTATAGCCCTGATAAAAGACGGGAGGCGGTTGAGCTGCATGACCATTTTCTCGTCTTCCAGCATCTTCTCGGGGTGCGAGAAAAATTCCCGCACGAATTTGCGGCGGCCTATGTCAGCCAGCAGGTCCTCCGAGTAGTTGGAGGCCTGCATGTACCATATTTTCCCTTCGCCGTGCTTGTGGCAGAACTCGCACATTTCCCCGCCTCCTCGTATCGTTGTAACAGCACCCTATGATATCAGATTTGCCGCATTAGTATCATCCGACCTTGTGATATACTGATTTATTATGCGGAAAAGATTGTTTATAATCGTGACGGCCATAGCGGTTATCAGCGCCGCTTTAGCTTCATGCGCGGGCGCGGCTTCCCCGCAAAGTTCGGCGGCGCCGTCCGCGCCGGTTGAGATAACCATACTTCATATCAACGATACGCATGCCCATCTGGAGGACGTTGCGCGCCGGGCCACGCTGGTGAAAAAAGTCCGCGACGAGGTCGGGACGGACAAAGTGCTGATGTTCGACAGCGGCGACGTGTTCATGGGCACACCTTATTTCACACTGATGAAAGGTCAGGCCGACCTGGAATTCATGAATATGCTGGGCTACGACGCCATGACCCTGGGCAACCACGAATTCGATAACTATGAGAAAACGCCGCAGTACCTCAACGACTTCGTGGCGAAGGCCGGCTTCCCCATAGTCTGCAGCAACATCGATTTTTCGAAGGTTGCGGAGCTGCGCGGGAAAACGGCGCCGTACCTGATAATCGAGAAGAACGGACAAAATTTCGGCGTTATAGGACTGCTGACGGAGGACACGGCGGAGATATCCGACCCGGGTAAAAACATCTCGATCGGGTACCATGTGGCCGCGGCCCGCCAGAGCGTGTCCATGCTCCAGGGCAAGGGCATCAATAAAATCATCGCCCTGACACATATCGGATGGGACTATGATACGGAGCTGGCAAAGCAGGTCAGCGGCATCGACCTGATAATTGGCGGGCACAGCCATACCCTGCCTGAGGTGTATCCCACGGTGGTGGGAAACAAAGAGCCGACCCTGGTGGTGCAGGCCGAGGCATACGACAAGTACCTGGGCCGGCTGGACCTTGCCTTCGACGAACGCGGGGTGATAGTCAAGCAGTCAGGCGCCCTGGCAGTGGTCAAGGATGCGCCCGAAGATGCCGCATACGCCGCCATGCTGGCGAAGTATCAGGCGCCCATCGACCAGCTGCAGAAAACTATGGTGGGTAAGACGCTGGTGGACCTGGATGCGGAGCGTACCCATGTCAGGACGGAGGAGACCAATTTCGGCAATCTGGTGGCCGACGCCATGCTGGCTAAAGTTTCGATGTTAAAGGCGCAGATGGCCATAGTCAACGGCGGCTCTATCCGCATCACCATACCTGCCGGGGATATCAGCCTGGGGCAGCTTCAGACGGCTATACCTTTTAACAACGACATGGTGGTCTTCGACCTCAGCGGGGAAGACCTGGTGGCTGCGCTGGAGAACGGGGTCAGCAAGGTCGAAGACGTCGAAGGCAGGTTCCCCCAGGTCGCCGGTATGAGGTTCACCTGGAGCTACGGGGCCGAGCCCGGCACGCGCATCCGGAGCGTGGAAGTCATGACCGGGGACGGCTATCAACCGCTGGACAGGTCCGCCTCCTACCGCATTGTGA
>CAYVBI010000176.1:0-4446 GCA_964448985.1 uncultured Dehalococcoidales bacterium | reverse complement strand
CATGGAGCATATACCCACTTTCATCAAGGCCAAGCACGGACTGGAATCGGTCCACTACCCTCACCCGGACCTGGTCCCCATCCTCGAGGATACTTACGGCGTGATCGTCTACCAGGACCAGGTACTCTTCATCGTACAGCGTTTCGCCGGATACAGCCTGGGCCGCGCCGACATCATCCGTAAGGCCATGGGTAAGAAGGACGCCGCCGTCATGAAGAAGGAGAGACAGAATTTTATAGACGGCGCCCGGACCAAGGGCTACACGGAGAATGAGGCCGCCGCCATCTTCAGCCTGATCGAGCCGTTTGCCGGCTACGCCTTCAACAAGGCGCACAGCGTCAGCTACGCGCGCATAGCTTACGAGACGGCATACCTTAAGGCCAATTACCCCATCGAGTACATGGCTGCGTTCCTTAATACATACTTCGATAAGGCGGACCGCATAGCCTCCGCCGTCTCCGAATGCAGGCGCATGGGTATCGAGGTCCTCAAACCGGACGTCAACAACAGCTACGCGCATTTCACCATCGAAGCGGAAGGGGCCAGGCGGGCCATCAGGTTCGGGATGGTCTCCGTTAAGAACGTTGGCGCCAACGCCGTGCAGCCCATAGTCGAGGCCCGAGAAAGCGGAGGCGTATTCAAATCGATCGAAGATTTCTGCCGCCGGGTAGACCTGCGCAACGTCAACAAGAAGGTCGTCGAGAGCCTGATCAAGGCCGGGGCACTCGATAGTCTGGGCCAGCGGGGCTCACTGCTGGCAGCCATCGACCGTATCGTGTCGCTGTCACAGCGCGAGCAACGCCAGCGGCTATCAGGACAGTCCAGCATGTTCGACCTCTTCGGGAATAATGTGGACGTGCCTCTGACGGCCCTGGACCTGGAGGACTTCGATGTTATGCTGCAGGAGAAGCTCTCCTGGGAGAAGGAACTGATGGGGCTCTATTTCTCCGAGCACCCGCTCACTGCGATGGCTTCCAGGCTGGCCGAGCACGCCACCGTGCTGTGCGGCGAGATCAACAATGAGATGGCCGGTGAGAAGGTCATCGTAGCCGGCATGGTTACCGCCGTCAGGCACGTAACCACCAGAACCAACCGGCTCTTTATTATCGTCACTTTCGAGGACCTCAACGGCAGCATCGAAGTCACCGTTTGGTCGGACGTTTACTCGCAGACACAGGACCTGTGGATGGACGGCAGCATCCTGCTAGTGGAGGGCTACATCAAGGTCAGGGAGGACAGGGCCAATATCAACTGCACCAAAGTAAGCCGCTATGAACCTGAGCCGATTAAGCCTGAGCCGGTAAAGCTCGAGCCGACAAAGCCGGAAAACGGCAGGAAAAACAACCACGTAAAACCCAGGACGCTGATTATCAATATCAGGCAGAGCGATGACTCGCAGAAAGACCTGGAGTACCTGCAAAAGTTGATGGGCGTGCTGCGCAAATATCCCGGCAAAGACAGCGTGCAACTGGCCATCCGCAGGGGCGACGAGATTACGCGCATGGAAGTGCCCGATACCAAGGTCGATTACTGCGAGGAGCTCCAGAATGAACTCCCCCCACAGATCGATGCCTGAACCCGGTGGATTATTGTTCTATGAATTCACGGATCAGGGAATTTATCAGTAGTGGTTTCTCGCGTACCACCCAATGCGAAGCATCCGGCACCCTTTTGATGCTCAACTGCGTCACATATTCATCCAGCCCTCTGATGCAGCCAGTCAAGAGGGCGGTATCTTTCTCCCCCCAGATCACCAGGGTAGGCAGCGTGATTCTGGGCAGCATTGCCGCAGCAGCGGGCTTTTTGATCGCCGCTTCAGGGTTTTCCAGGGCCTCTACATCCGCAGCCCGGTAGTAGTTCAGCCCACCGGTCAGCGCGCCCGGCTGCGACCAGGCCCTTTTATATCCCTTTATATCCGCGTCTTTCAGTACCCCGCTTTTAATGATCTCACCGAAAGCCATGTTGATCAGCCATGAGTAATCATCGGCAGCAAGCACGGACTCTGCTTCAGGGCTGCGGAACAGCAGCATGTAGCTGCTGGCTTTGCGCTGTGCAGGATTCTCCCTTAGCTCCCGCTCGAAGGTGGCTGGATGCGGTGAATTGATTATGACCAGCTTATCCAGGTACTGGGGATAAAACATGGCAAAGATCCAGGCCACGGCGCCGCCCCAGTCATGTGCCACCAGCACAAACTTCTTATGACCCAGGGTTTCGGCCAGCTGCCTGATATCTTCCACAAGGTATTTTTGCCTGTACTGCTTCACCTCCGCCGGTTTGGAGGACAGGTTATAGCCGCGCATATCCGGCGCGACCGCCAAGTGGTCTTTGCTGAATTCCTCGAGCTGTTCCTTCCATATGTCCCAGTACTCCGGGAATCCATGAAGGAACATGATTAGCGGCCCTTTACCTCTGTGCGCGTAGTGAAGTTTTATCCCGTTGACATCAGCAAAGGCATGCTCGATCACAGACCACCTCTCGATAAATATTTACAGCAATATCCGCATAAACGAATTTAAGTTCGTACCCGGTAACCTTCCAGCGAGAGCATATCCATCTTGGCCTGCACGTTCCTCATCCTTCCCCCGAACCCACCCGGCTTCCCGTCGCTGCGAATGACCCTGTGGCAGGGTATGATCAACGGCAGAGGATTGGCAGCCAGCGCATTGCCGACGGCGCGGCAGGCGGCGGGGCTGCCCATTTTTTCAGCCACCCACTTATAGCTCCTCACCTGGCCGTAGGGGATCTCCCTCGTGGCCTTCCAGACCCGGCGCTGGAAAGGCGTCGAGCCCGACAGGTCCAGCCTGCAATCGAATAAAGCCGCTTTACCGTTGAAATAGTCTTTTATCAGGCGCCGTATAGAAGCCAGGCTTTTGCATTCTGATAAATCAGTCACCTTGCGCAAACCCAGCATGGACAGAGCTTCCTGCTTGTCCTGAACTGGAAGATACAACCTCAGCACTCCCCGCTCTGAACATATAACGCCTACCAATCCACGGGCTGTTGATACAAGCGTGCGCAGCATCTTACTTTCTTCTGCTCCCGGGGCAGACCCGTTACGCGAATTCCGGTTGGATCAATCCGTATTTGCCGTCCTTGCGCCGGTACACCACGTTGATGGAGTTGTCGACATCGCTGACAAAGAGGAAGAAATCATGGCCCAGGAATTCCATCTGCTCCACAGCTTGCTCAGTGGTCATAGGCTTCACGATAAAACGCTTACGCTTATAAACATACTGAGGCTGTTCGCTTATCTGAGTTTCCTCCTCAGCCACAGTCCTGATGGTCTCGTGCGCCTTGCCCTTATTAACACTGTACCTCTTCTTGTACTTGTCGATCAGGCGCTCCATCACGTCGTTCACCGCATCGATGGCCGCACGTGGATTATCGTCCCGCTGTTCTCCTCTTATCAGGAAACCGTTCACATTCATCGTCACCTGTGCGCCGAATACGGGCTGGCGCGATTTCGTTTTCTCCTCGATCAGGTCCAGCTTGACCGAGCTGATATTGTTGAGGTATTTAGAGAGCCTGCCGAGCTTCTTCTCGGCGTAGTCACGCACATCCTCTTCCAGATTCATGTTGCGCGCAGCTATCTTAATCTCCATGATCAACTCCTCTGAGAGATTTCCCTTGCCAGTGTGAATCCCAGCACGTGGCCGGCCCCTGCCGACTTGAGGGCCGCCGCGCATGATTCAAGAGTAGCGCCCGAAGTACAGACATCATCGATGATGATGACATTTCCGCCTGTCACCTCGCCTGAATCACATATAAAAGTATTCTGCATATTAGTCATTCTTTCGTAAACGCTGGCGCTGCGCGCCTGCGGCCCCGTATTCCTGACACGTTTCAACAGCGCCGCATTGACCTCCATAGAGATCATTCCCGACAGATCCTCCGCCAGCAACCGGGACTGGTTATAGCCCCTTTCCCTGAGGCGCCTCTCGTGAAGCGGCACGGGCACCAGCACGTTGCCGCTTAAGCCGTGTTCCTGGAAATAGAGGGACATAAATCCGGCCAGGCAGCCGGACATAGCCTGCACGTTGCGATATTTTAGCTCGTGCACGGCCTGTCGAACGATGCCTTCGAAGATGAATACGGAACGGATGCCGTCAAGGCTGCTTTTTTGACCCCAGCATTCGGTGCAATATGCACCGCTGGATTCGGGCCTGCCGCATCGCCGGCATAACGGCGGCAGTATCCTGCTCATTTTCTTTGAACAGCTTACACAAATAAAATCACCGACTTTCCCGCATCCGATGCACGTCCGCGGAAAGAAAAAATCGGTGACTTCAAGCTGGAGCTGTTTCAACCATCCGGTCAAAACAACAACTCCATACTGTGATCCGCCGTTATCCCGCCTTTCTCTTCTTTTAGTGCCCGCGCAAGGTATGGCTCGCGCCGCTGAAGATAGGCTCGTTCAAATAGATGTCGCCGTTCCTGATTTTCAGG
>CAYVBI010000175.1:0-4449 GCA_964448985.1 uncultured Dehalococcoidales bacterium | reverse complement strand
GCCCTCGACGGTCTCGACGGTCTTGCCGTCGCACTCGATGGCCAGCATCATGCATGAAAGGACTGGCCGGCCATCCACGATCATGGTGCATGAGCTGCAGGCGCCGCGGTCGCAGAACTGCTTGGATCCCGTCAGGCCGAGCACGTCGTGAATGAGGTAGTACAGGGTCCAGTTCGGCTCCACCAGGAAGGAGTGCTCTGCCCTGTTGATCGTCAATTTTATACGGCCTTCCGCTGTGGGCAGGCCGCGTCCCTTGTGCGATTTGAAAACGTGGCCTTTCAGCCCGTCCTGCGTATCATGGGATTCCCCGCAGTAGGGGCAAACGAAAGTCTTAATCTCTTTACTCAAGTTATCGTCCTCCTCAATATTTTTCAGTTATATCTTTCCCAGCGCTTTAAGCACCCTATCCGGTGTAATGGGGAAGTCTTCAACCCAAACACCGATGGCGTTATAGACTGCAGGCGCCAGCAGTCCTGGGATGACTGTACCGATATCCTCACCTATTCCAACGGAACCGTAGGGACCATAGCCCATTCCGGTTTCCACCAGTATTGTGCCGATGGTGCCAATGTCCTTAATGGTGGCAAGTTTGTAGTCGATCAGATTCCCATTCAGCATCACGCCGGTGACCGGGTCATGGATAACCTCTTCGAATTTGGCGCGGCTGACTCCCATAATGCTGCCGCCGTACTGCTGCCCCTCGCAACTCATACGGTTGATGACCTTGCCCACGTCGTTGACATTTACGACTCTGGTGACGAATACCTCGCCTGTTTCAGTGTCGACCTCCACCTCCATGAAATGGGCTTGGCGGCATAGCTTCGGCCTGGGACTATGGGGATTTTGCCCTCCTTCCTGCGCATGATAGCCGACAGCGTATAGAGGTTCTGTAAAGGCAGTTCTGCTGCCTAAAGCTTCCGGCGAGGTAATAGGGCTATTGGCTAATGCTTCATGCTTTACGTACTCTGAGATCGGCATTTGCCTCGTCGGATCTGACTTGACAAAAATTTGACTATTTTGAATATCCAGGTCCTCCGGTTTGCAATCAGGGAATGCCGGTTTAAAGCTTCCCCGCTGCGAGGGTGATGTTGGGCTGGTAACCGCTTCAAGTATCTTTTGCTTCAGGATTCTCGCCGCATGGCGCACTGCCCATCCATTAATGGATAAAGAAGTTGCAGCACCGGGGTTATTTCTCATAAAACCCGGGTCGAACTGCGGATTATAACTCACATCCTCAAGGCGGAAACCAAGCTCATCAGCTGCAATCTGGCAGTAGGAGCTTTCAGAGTCATTGCCTATATTACTACCCAGGCTGAGTAAGCTGGCCGTTCCGTCTTTTCGCTCAATACGGATCGCAATCGCACCGCCACCCACCGAATCGGACCATTCATGTGTCCAGGTAAAGCCGACGCCGTGCATCCTTTCGTTGGCGAGTTTTCTGACACCGGGCTTGTGCCATGACCGGTCCCATTTGAACTCAGCCTTACCTTTATCAATACATTCCTTCAGGCTGTCGCGTACTTCGAACCCACGTCTTTTCTTGTCCTCGTTAAGCCAGTCCATGTCATGGCCCTCGAAGCCGTCGTTTTTAAGTGCTATCTCTATTGGATCCATCTCCAGCTCGGCAGCGACACGGTTCATTATCATAGTTAATGTCGTACTCGCAGCGAGTAATTCGCAGCGTACGGGAACCGTCGGCCCCTTATTGATGCATATCGATTTGGTCTGACTTTTAATATTGGGAACCCGGGAGTTTTCGTCGAGATGGAGAGCCGGGTGATAGACCGGCCACTGGACATTTGCTCCGTACAGTGTTGCGTCAACTGTCGTTATAGAGCCGTCCTTTTTAAACCCTACCTTTGCGTAGTAAACCCCCTCGTCCTGAGAGCCACCGTAAAAATCATCCCGGCGGCTGAAGATGTATTTCACAGGCCGTCTGGTTTTCCTGGCCACAAAAACTGCGTTATATAACGTGCCTAAGTACCAGTCACATGCAAGGAATCCCCCGAACATCCCCCCCTGATACGGAACATACGTCTGTATTTTATTTATCGGGATATCAGGGAACCATTCATGGATATGGCGCTTGGGGTGATGCACATGTTGAATTTTAATCCATACATCTACAAAGTCTCCGTTGAACTTAACGATCCCGCAGGGGCGCTCCGGCCACATCCAGGTGTTGGCTGTGCGCGACATCCTGAATTCAATGACCTTGTCTGCTTCTGTAAATCCTTTCTGCGTATCGCCCTTTACCAGTGTATCAAAGAAGCCTCTGTTCCAGTGGTTCCCGTCTGAATAACGTTCGGGATAGGACAGTAGAGCGCCCGGCTCGGCTGCTTTCTCTACATCTAGATTAAAGGGGCGTTCCTCCCAGTCTATCTCGATCAGAGATAGAGCCTCCTCCGCAATGGCCTCCGTATCGGCAGCCACGGCAGCACCAACCGGCTCTCCTTCAAAGTGGGCAACGTCGGGGAGTGGTGTAGCGTTGACCAGTAATCCCGGGAAAAAACCCAGAGGTGCGGTTTCGGGTAATTCGGGATCATCGTACCGTACTATGTATCTGACACCGGGCAGCTTCTCCGCCTTGCTGGTGTCCATCTTGAGTATTTTGGCGTGCGGGTAGGGGGACGTCAGGAACCGCATATACAGCATGCCTGGAAGCTGCATATCCATGGTGTAGACAGCCTCACCTGAAGCCTTGGGCAGGCCGTCCAGCCTGCGGGGTATTTTCTTGCCTATAGATTTATATTCCTTCAGCGGATACCTGTCCGCCCCCAGGTTGTCGAACATCTCTCTCATTCGTTCTTTTTCGATTTCCGACTGCTTGGTCATATCACGGCCTCCTCAGATTTATATGATTCGCTGCCCAGGTAGCTGCGCAGGAACAGGGACTGATCGATGCGGTCTGTATACTCATCGCGGAAGTATTTCAACGAGTCCAGCACGGGCACTGCTGCTGCCTGCCCCAGGCCGCACAGCGATGCCAGGGCCATCGCCCGTGCAAGGTCCTCCAATTTACTGATATCTCCCGATTCGCCGTCTCCCCGGATCAACCTGCCCAGTATCTCCAGCATGACCTCGCTGCCCTCGCGGCAGGGCGTGCACTTGCCGCAGGACTCTTCATTGAGGAAATGCATGTCGTTGTAGACTATATCGACGATATCCCGGTCCGTGTTGAGTACGACTACCGCTCCGGAGCCAAGGCATGTCTCGTGTGACAAAGACGTATCGATCATGCGCACAGGCAGGATAGCGCCGGCGGAACCCCCGACCTGCACAGCCTTGATGCCCGCCGCGCCGGCCAGATCGACCGCCAGCTCCTTGAGGGAGCTCCCCATCTCAAGCTCGTAGACGCCGGGCCTGGCGACATCGCCGCTCACGCAGAACACCTTGGTGCCCTTGCTCCTCTTAGTTCCCATGGCGCTGAACCAGGCAGCCCCGTTGTTGATAATATGGGGAACGTTCATCAGTGTCTCGACATTATTTATAATGGTGGGCATGTCCCACAGACCGCTGGTGGGAGGATAGGGCGGCTTATAGCGCGATTCGCCCCGCTGCCCCTCGATGGAGTTCATCAGCGCCGATTCCTCGCCGCAGATATAAGCGCCCGCGCCCTCGAACACCCTGATATCCGTGTGCTTTAAAAAGCCTTTCTCTTTGGACTGCGCGACAGCGCGGCAGAGCAGGTCGTATAAAGAATGATATTCGGCCCTGAGGTAGATATACGCCTGCTGCGCGCCGATGGCCAGGCCAGCGATGCACATACCCTCGATCAGGCCGAAGGGATCATTGGATAGCAGGTATTTATCCTTAAATTGGCCTACCTCACCCTCGTCCGCATTGCAGATGAGATATTTCGTCCTGGCTTTAGTACTGCGGGCCAGCTCCCATTTGAGGCCGCAGGGAAAGCCTGCACCTCCCCGTCCGGTAAGCCCCGATTTCTTGATCTCCTCGATAATGCCCTGGGGCTTCATTTTTCGCGCTTTCTCGTAAGCCTTGAAACCATCCCGCGCCAGGTACGTCTCGATATTTTGAGGATCGATCACCCCGCAATTGCCCAGCACAATGCGTTTTTCCGCCACTTATAACCTCCTTGGATTCAATCTGCCGAAGTGCCGCTATTTAAGGGACTTCAATATCTCTGCTATCGTCGCCGGGGTCAGGTTCCCGTACAATGTGTCGTTGATCAGCATGGCGGGGGCCTGGTCGCAGGCGCCGATACAGCCCACCTGTTCCAGGGAGAATCTGGCGTCGGCCGTGGTCTGTCCCGGATCTATTCCCAGCTCTTTTTTGATGCTCCCGACCACGCCCCGTGCATCTTTTATATCGCAGGGAAGGCATCCGCATACACGGATGATATTCTTGCCGGCGGCGGCCACCGGAAGATATGCGTAAAAGGTGGATACGCCGTAGATCTCGTTGAGCGGAAGCCCCGTTTTATCGGCC
>CAYVBI010000174.1:0-4477 GCA_964448985.1 uncultured Dehalococcoidales bacterium | reverse complement strand
CTAACCGCAAACCGCTCATAGTCAATGATGTATCGTCGAATAAACACTGGAATCCGGGAATTGACGCCCGAACTGGATTTCAGACGAAGTCGATCCTCTGTGTCCCACTAATTACTCATCGTAAACTAATCGGCGTCATTGAAGTGCTTAATAAAATAGGTGGCGAGGCATTCACCAAAGAAGATCAGGATATGTTAACCTCCGTTGCTTCAACAGCCGCAGTGTCCATTGAAAATACCAAGCTGATGCAACAGGTCGAAAATGGATATAAAGCTACAATTAAAGCGTTGGCCGCTGCAATCGATGCAAAAGACCCATATACCGCCGGGCATTCGCAAAGGGTTGCTGATTTGGCGGTATTGACAGGCAAGAACCTTCATTTTAACGATATGGACATGGAGACGTTGGAGTATGCTGCCATCCTGCATGATGTGGGCAAAATCGGCATCAGTGATAGCATATTGGGCAAGCCGACAAGGCTCAGCGATGAAGAGTGGCAGATTATGAGGCAGCACCCCACTATCGGAGCCAACATAGTGAAAGATATAGAGTTTCTTCATACTGCCCAGCGGTTAATAGGTTATCACCATGAAAAATATGACGGCACCGGCTACCCCGCCGGCATAAATGGCCTGACTATACCCATAGGCGCTATGGTTATAGCAATAGCTGACGCATATGACGCCATGACAACAGCCAGGGCCTATCGTCCCGCCCTGAATATCGATTACGCCTTAAAGGAAATTGAAAATGGCGCTTATTCCCAGTTCTCTCCGGCGGTTATTAAAGCATTTCTATCGATATTTCGGCTAGATTCTGCGGTCAAGACCACTAATTAGCTTAATTTTATATTCACGTTCGGGGGTTAATCTTGTGAAAATACATGTCTTTGGAGCGCATAACACCGAATCTGAGAGCGCTAAGTATACCTGTTTTTTAATAGATGACGCATTTGCCGTCGATGCGGGCGCTTTAACTTCATCTATGTCGTTCCGTGCACTGGCAGGATTAAAAGCTGTCTTACTGACTCATGAACATTTTGACCACATTCGCGATATCCCCACAGCTGCATTCAACCTTTTCTTTCAAGATGCTTCGTTAAATCTGGTCTGCACTGCCGGCGTAAAGAAGGCCATCACAAAACACTTGTTTAATAAAACTATTTATCCTAAGTATCATAAATTACCTCGTGGTAAACCAGTTATTGCTTTCAACTTGATCCGGCCTGGTGGCAGGATGAGAATAGGTAGTTACGAGATTATCGCCATCCCAGTTCGCCATACCAGATCTGCTACAGGCTTCCTGATTTCCGATAGCGAATACAGATGTGCATTTTTTTCTTCTGATACAGGCCCAGGGTTCCTGAGTAATTGGAAATATCCCTTGCCCCAAACCATCATCACCGAAGTGTCAATGCCTACCCGCTTTATCGATTTTGCATCGCAAACTGGACACCTCACCCCCCAGACATTAGCCGAAGAAATATCAAAGTTCAGCCAGATAACCGGCCACAGGCCGAATATCCTCATCGCTCACATGCATCCGCTATATCAACAGGAATTGAAGGAGGAATTGGATAGTTTGTCAGCCAAAATGGATTTACATATCACAATAGCCGGGGAAGGCATGACACTGGTCGTTTAATGAGTTACAGAATGCTACGGAGTAGTATGAAAACACCAGATGCAGCGATTTCGACTACCGTAATGCCAAAGGAGACGCTCTTGTATGCCGCATCTGGAGTGAGAAGAAGATGGTGATTAAGGGACGGCAATGATATTGTGCCAGGCGATGGGAATAATTAGTTTGGTACTGCAGGTTAGTTATTTCTGCTAAACTATCATATGTCTTGCGCTCCCACTATCATTTTCCAGGCATCAAAGCTGGGCGACCTGCCCTTCATAGTTAAGGAACTCGACCGCGCTGAAGCTCTGCTTAAGGACAGCATAACTGCCGGGCGAATTTACGGCGTCAGCGGAGGGGCACTGACGGCTACAGCATATGCACTAGCCCTGGCCGCACAGAACGATCCGGCCAGGTGGGCTAAGGCCTCCACAGCCATAAGCGATTTCCGCAGTTTCCTCTCGAAGGCCCGAAACGGCCAAATACGCTCGCTTAACCTCAATCCGTGGTATGGACGGTCCAACCTCAATCCCTTGAGAAAATGGCTGGAAAAGAAATTAACTTATTACTGCAGCGGCACAGCGGGCGCAGCTTCAGGTACGCCCCTACAATTAAATATCTCGGACCTGGGCGTTCCGCTTTACATATGCACCGTGGACCGCGATGCCATCTTTACTATGTTCGGCCCGCCCGACGATACTCTGCAGTGCCCTTACCAGTTCATGCACATGGGCCCCCCACAGGACGCGCCACTGGTTGATGCCGTGATAGCCGCTCTCAGTACGCTGCTCTCAACCAGCCCTTCGACCGTTAACGGACAATTTGTCTACGACTGCCGCCCGCCCATCGTAGACGCGGGAGCAATGGTGGCCGATCTCGAAGCTGCCGATCCGCGCCCGATACTGCGCACCAGGCCGTATACCGTGATACGTTCCTGGAAACTTAATTTCATCACTTCTTCCTTTATCATGCACTCACAGCATGAGCGCAATCAGGCTATACTGGCCGACTATTACCTGGACCTGCTGCGGCGCCAGCGCGAGCTGCTGCAAAAGGTGAAGGAAGCACAGCCAGGTTTCACCATATCAACGCTTAAGACAAAGGGCCATCTGCCGGCCGCCGGCCATGCAGACCTTCCCTACGTGGGCTCGACCGAGGCCGCCACCAACATGCGCGAGTCATCGAAAAACCGCGTGGCCATCATGGCCCGCTTTAGCCAGATATTGAACGGCCAGCTTGATAGCTTCCCCTTTGACCGGCCGGCAAATATTATCTACGGCGCCGGCGGCTTCTCGGGCATACTGGGAGGGCTGGTCACCACACGCGCAATTGATGAGGGCTTCAGGCAGGGAGGAGGAGAGATAAAGCAGATCTACGGGGTCTCTGCGGGCGTGCTCAACAGCTTCTTCCACGCAGTACAGGTGGCCGCAGCGCGCTATCCTGACATGTACAGGGCTGCGGCACAGCATGCCCTTGAGGACCTGGAGGACTTCGTCGCCAAATTGTGTACCGACAGGCTGGTCAGGATAAACCGCAACCCGTTGCGCTTCTGGCAGGGATGGGGCAACCTCGACCCGCTGCAGGAATTCCTGGCCGCGAGGCTGAAGGAATACACAGGATCATCCAATCCGGAGAAGCTAACGTTCGATGACATCAAGCTTCCGCTGACCGTTACTGCAGCGCGAGCCGACGGCTTCACGGATTTCCTGGGCATGACAGGCCCCGGGCGACAATTCGAGTTCGGGGGCCGCACCTGGAAGGTGCTGGAAGCCCCCATTACCAGGGCCGTCGCCGCCGGCTGGAGCATGAACACCTATATTGAGCCAGGTGATCTCAACGGCCAGAGATATCGCGACGGCGGCGGAACATTTTATGATCCATCCATGCTGGTGGCCTGCCTCGATCCGGAGTTGGTCAACCTTATCACGGTTCACCTCGACCACCCGGAGAGCCATAGCGAAAACCTGCCGGAACGCCCGGATATCACTCGCATTATCCTGGATACCCACAACTATACCTTCCCCGAGGAGCAACGCCGTATGCGCATGCTGTCCACACTTTTTTACGACCACTTCCGCCTGCGCCTGTACGCTCAGGAGAACGGCTTATCTGTAGAGCCCGACTTCCGCCGCGAGTGGAAGCTGCACGATACGGGATACCTTTAGTTTGATATTAGGCTACGCTTCCCGTAATGGTATAATGAGTCCGGCCGGTTTTTCCGGCGAGGGAGAACAACCATGAAAAAACTCATACTTTTTTCTATTACTGCGTGCGTTTTACTGGCAATGCTGTTGCCAGCCTGCAGTCCGGCGCCGTCAGGTAGGACAAAACTGACTGTGGCCTGCGATGCCACCTGGCCGCCTTTTGAGATAGTCAACGAGCAGACCAAGGAGCTGGACGGCTTCGGGCCCGAGCTGATGCGCGCCATAGCAGCCAAGGCGGGCCTCGATATAGAACTGGTTAACGTGGGTTTCGACTCGTTGCTGGCCGGTGTCTCACAATGTCAGTACGATATGGCCGTCTCCTCCATCACTATTACCGATGAAAGAAAAAAGACTATACTGTTCTCTGACCCCTACTATGCTGCCGGTCAGATTGTCACGGTGCGCAAGGACAACGACAGCATCAAAAGCAAGGATGATCTCGCAGGCAAAACCGTTGGCGGTCAGATCGGTACGACGGGTATCATAGAAGCCGGCAAAATACCCGGCGCAAAGGTCAAGACCTTTGACGAGGTCGGCTTTGCCTTCCAGGATGTTATTAACGGGCAGCTTGACGCTGTCATAGCAGACAACCCGGTAGCCCAGGGCTATGTCGTTAAAAATAAAGATAAACTAAAGACCGCCGGGCCGAT
>CAYVBI010000173.1:0-4485 GCA_964448985.1 uncultured Dehalococcoidales bacterium | reverse complement strand
TCGAATACGGCTGGAAGGGGAAAAGCCTGCCCTGGGACAGGGTCAAGAGCGGCAACTGGAACATCCTCGGCATCGATCCCGCACAGGAAGCCAGGGTCACCTCCATAGGCCATAACATGATCGAGGGACAATATCTGGACGAGAACGACACAGACGAAATCGTGCTGGGCGTGGAGGTGGCCGGCGGCAGCCTGGCTCAGACTTCGAATTTCCTCACGCTGGGGGGGATCACCACCGGTGAGAAGGTACGCGTCACATATCCCAATGGAGTGCAGAGGGAATACACGGTCAAAGGGATCTTCCGCGCACGCGAGATGATGCAGGCCGACCACCTGGCCTTTGTCACGCGCAAGGAAATGGTCTCGGTTTTGGGCAGATCCGAGTTTGCCAACCGGTCCAGCGAGATACTGGTCAAGGCTGACAGGAACGGCATCGAAGAGAGTCTGTCAGCTGATATGAAGGCATCAGGCATCGACCTTGAGATCAGGAGCTGGAAGGAGTACGGAGGGGCTTACCGCAGTGTGATCTCCACCTTCGAGATCATCGGCGCTATTATCGGGGGCACCGGCCTGATCGTGGCTGCCATAGTTATGTTCATCGTAATATACATCAATGTCCTCAGCAAAAAACGCCAGATCGGGATTCTACGGGCCATCGGCATACCCCGCAATGCCGTCCTCGGCTCGTACCTGATTCAGGCTCTGTCATATGCTTTAATGGGTATTGCCCTGGGCTGGCTGGTCATACGGCTTGTGCTGCAGCCATACTTCATCGTCAATCCTATCGACTTCCCATTTGGCTTCCTCAGCCTGAATGTCGAATCGGGCAGGATCATAGGTTCGGCTATCGGATTGACGGCGGCTTCCGTCCTGGCAGGCCTGATCCCCTCATGGACAGTCATGCGGGAAAGCATTATCAAGACGCTCTGGGGAGTATAGGCATGATAATAGTCCGTGATTTATTCAAACATTACGGGCACGGGCGTAGCGTCGTGCAGGCGCTTAAGGGTATCGACATGGAGATCGCAGAGGGTGAGTTCGTGGCCATCATGGGAAGGAGCGGCTCCGGCAAGTCAACGTTGCTGCGTATAATGGGGCTGCTGGATATGCCTACTGCGGGAAAACTGCAGATCGACGGCGTGGACGCGCTCAAGTTGGCGGACCAGAAGAAAGCCCGTTTCAGGCTGAAAAAGATGGGCTATGTATTCCAGGAGCATTCCCTCATCGCCGAGTTGAATGTGCTGGAAAACGTCTACCTGCCGGCTGTGGGCGACCTCGGACGTACTGATTACAGGCAAAAGGCCGCGGAGATCCTGGACATTGTGGGGCTCAAGGATAGGATCAACCACTATCCCAGCGAGATCTCTGGAGGAGAACAGCAGCGGGTTGCCATCGCCCGCGCCCTTATCAACCAGCCCAGGACCCTTCTGGCGGATGAGCCGACCGCCAGCCTGGACGAGGATTCATCAAAAGTGGTGCTTGAATTGTTCTGCAGGCTCAATCGGGAGCTTAAACAGACCATCGTCATGGTTACACACGAGCCGGAGGACAGGCAGTACGTGGACCGTGTGATATGGATGAAGGACGGCCGCATAGACAATGGTTGAGATACGGGAGATAACCACTGAAGATCAGATGGCAAAAAGCGTCGAGGTGATCCGGGAATCATTCGGCACGGTGGCCCGGGAGTTCAACCTGACCAGCGAAAATGCTCCCACCCACCCGTTCTTCTCTACCAGGGAGCAATTGCTTGAGCTGCATAAAAAAGCGGCGTTCTTCGGCCTTTATCTGGATGGAGTCCAAACAGGTTTCGTAGCCATCGAAAAAGCGGATGGCGGCGCCTATTACCTGGGCCGGCTGTCCGTAGTGCCGCAATTCAGGCATCGCGGATATGGCAGGAAGCTCACGGAATTCGTGCTTGATTATGTAATAAAACAGGGCGGTGTAAAGGTCGCTTTGGGGATAATAGACAACCAGACAGTTTTAAAGGATTGGTATAAATCACTGGGCTTTATTCAGACCGGCACCAGGCAGTTCGAGCATCTGCCTTTTCTGGTCTGCTTCATGGAGCAGACCGTCTCAGCCGAGCAGATAAACTAAAACATCACTTACATTGGTGCCTGTAGGACCGGTCATAATAAGTGACCTGCCCATCCTGATAAAAAGCGTATTGCTGTCGAACCTGCCGATATAATCTGCGACATCAAGGTCTGCGGCCTGGGCCGTTGCCAGGGAACGCTCGTCCACGATCGCCCCCGCTACATCAGGCAGGTAATCCGAGCCATCGGTTCCAGCCGAGGCCACCAGCCAGGATGAGGAGTATCCCTGCATTGCCAGCATCGAAACGGCCGTGTAATGCTGGTTTCTACCCCCCTTGCCGGCATTTTCAGGCAGCGTCGGTGTCGTCTCCCCTCCTATCAGCAGAGCGCCAAAGCCCTTATATTGTCCTTCTTTAACTTTCGCCGCCATACTGCAGGCATATTCGGAGGTATCGCCCCTCATCTCCGAGGTGATGATGCACGGCTTGATGCCGAGGTCCCTGGCTTTCTCAGCCATAGCTTCCAACGCCATGCGGTTATTCCCTATAAGGTGATTTGTACAGTTGCGCAGCCTTTTGGGCGTTTCCGCCTCCAGCCCCATGCAACCCCTGCGTATGAAATCCACCACTCTCTGCGGCGCTTTCTCCAGCAGGTCGTATTTCTCCAATACCCCGAAGGCATCCTGGTAAGTTGAGGGGTCAGGCACGGCAGGGCCAGACGCGATAACTTCCAGGTCATCGCCGACCACGTCGGAGATTATGAGAGCTACGATCCTGGCCGGCGCAAAGAAGCCGGCCAGGCCACCGCCCTTGATCAGTGAGAGGTGCCTGCGCACCGTGTTGATCTCTTTGATATCGGCGCCGCACCTCAGGAGAAGCTGTGTTATAAGTTGCTTGTCCTCCAGCGTTACGCCATTGACGGGATAGGGAAGCAGCGCGGAGCCTCCGCCCGATATCAGGCTGATAACCAGGTCCCCCTTCCCTATGTCATAGCAGTCTTTCATCGCCAGCATCTCCCTCACACCCTGTACGCCCGCTGTATCGGGAACCGGATGACCGGCGCTTATGATCTTGATCTTTTGCAAACCAGCAGTGCCGGATTTGCAGTTGACGATACCTGCAGTTATCGATGCGGGACCCATTATTTCTTCCAGCTCTGCGGCCATCGATCCTGAGGCTTTGCCCCCACCTGCTATAAAGACCCTGCCCTTTGACAGGTCGTATTTCTGGCTGTTGACGGACAGCAGTTTACGGCTGTGGTTATATTTTACAGACGCGCGCATCAGGTTGGAGGGCAACACACGGCTTATTCCGGCCTCGATCAGATCGATAGCCCTGGCGCGCTGCCCCGAGGTGATAAGCTCCTCGCGGTTTTTAATGATCATGGCTGAGTATTCTCATAATCAAATAAGCGCAAAACGGTGAAAATTATACGCCTTCAGTCAGGGGTTGTCACCGCTTCCGCGTTTAAATGGTATGCTATAATTGACATTGAGAATTTCAATGAAATATACAGTAATGATCAGGGAAGCTCCAGACGGATACTATGTTGCAGGCTGCCCGCTGGTTCCTGAAGCGCATGCGCAGGGTAAGAGCTATGACGAATGCCTCAAGAATATAAAGGAAGCGCTGGAGCTTTGTATCGAATATCGAACAGAGCGCGGCGAAAAAATACCTGACGAAAGCAAATCCAGGCAGGTTCTCGTCGCTATATGACCGGTTTGCCGGGTCTCAGGGTGCTGGTTGTAGTTTAAGGGATTAAGGAAGCTCGGTTTTGAAAAAGTCAGGCAGAAAGGCGGCCATGCCATTTTTCATCATGCAGATTGCCGCAGAACTACATTACCTGTTCATCCCAATGAAGAGCTAAGCCCCTATTTTATCTCCGATGTATTTAAGCAAATACTTATCCCAGAAGAAACGTTCTTGAAAGCAATAAGGCATAAACGTTAATGCCGGTGTATTTGTGGTACCGGACGCTTAATAATTTGATTTCCAACAATGGTTAATAGCCTTTCGAAGTTCCTATAGAATTATTACTATTAAGACTAACTGAAAAACAAGAATATGGGATATTATAAGATGATGGATGAAAGGAATATGACAAAATGTAAAGGATGTCTAATCGGAGAACTGGTTGATGCGGGTTTATATAATCTATTTTTGGGAAACTCCTTTCAGCCCATCATGCGCTTGTTTACAATGGCATATGCATATACATCTATTCCCACGTACTCGGGCAATGGTTGGAAGAGATGATCCGACTGTGTTCGCTGCTTGGGAATTCATGAAACTCATAAAACGGGCATCATTCCCGCCGGATTATAGAGTTAGCAATGGCAACGTCAAACACTTAATGAATAGTCTTATGAAAAAAATTGCATGTTAATGTATCCCTCGCAATGGGCATAATACTTGAAAAAAGTTGCTAATTCGCTCCATTTTGGTAAT
>CAYVBI010000172.1:0-4547 GCA_964448985.1 uncultured Dehalococcoidales bacterium | reverse complement strand
CCACCCTGTACGAGATCATCGAAAAGGTCGTGCAGGCCGTGGGCGGCAGCCTGTCTTATAAATCCCGCAGCGCCGATATCACCGGCGCCTATCCCCGCTTCGAGGTCCACACCGGAGAGAACGCCGCCGCCGTGCTCCGCCAGCTCCTTGCCCTGGTTCCCGATGTTATTTTCTTTGTCGGCCTCACCGGATATATCGTCTATCCCCAGGCTGCCGATACAGCGTCCTATTATTTGAAATTCCCTTTGTGAGCATGCAGGAGAATAGTCTAAATGGCATGGTTGACCGGCTGGCTATATAGAAAGGCGATTACGATCGCCCACTCAGACGATGGCACCCAGGCCGCCTACCAGTTGAAATTGCTGGTCGGCGAAAGCGCCGACGCCAGCGGGGAACAGGTGGATTGCGCCGGGCATGTGCTCAGCTCGTTCAATGATCTTCGCTTTACCACGGACGACGGCGAAACACTCTGCGATTACTGGATCGAGAGCATCACAGGTGCTACGCCCAACCAGTTGGCCACCGTCTGGATAAAGATACCGTCGATCGCCGCTTCACCCGCCGACACCGTAATCTATATGTACTACGGCAATGCGACGGCGAGCGCAGCCAGCAATGGTGTAAATACCTTTATCTTTTTCGATGATTTTGAATTGGGGAATTTATCTCGATGGTCAACTATTGGGGGAGATTGGGCTGCTCAAGGCTCTATCGTTAAAAACGGTTCTTACGCTGCATCAGCTGCTGCTGCAAGCTCATCTTTAACAAAGGCTATTGCGGTAACCGGTAAGTTCGTGATGCACTGTTGGGTTAGACGTGGAGTCGCCGGCTCTTATGGGCAGTTTCCATTCTATCCTACTCAAGCAGGCTCAGCACGGTATGTCTTAGCCCTTAACAGTGGTTATTTTAGATATTATGATGGAAGCTATCATGATTTTCCTACCCCTATAGCTTGGGCAGTTGATACCTGGTATGAGATAGAAACTCTTTGTGATTTAACTACAGGAGTTCAGAGCTATGAATTGAAAGTGAACGATGTGAGTAAGGGCTCTGTCACTTCTGTGTTTGGCGACGGATCTCTGACAGTCTATCGACATCAGCACGGTACCAGTGCTGATAAGCCTCTCTATATCGACGATTCTTGGATTCGTCGTTGGACGCCCAACGAGCCATCATGGAGTAGCTTCGGATCAGAGCAATTATCGCCTTCCTCTTACCATGTCATACTGTCAGCCAACTACTCAGTAGGGGCCCCGGACGTCAACCGCACATTCGTGGTCGGCATGGATGCCGCCGGCGGCCAGGTGTCCGCATCTGCCATCACCCAGGCCGACGTCGACCTGGTCGGCGAGCGCATGGACGCCCGCCACGACCCCGCCATCCATACGGCAGCCGTGGCAGCCGCGGTAGCCTCCGCCATGCTGGCAAAGCTCCGCCTGGACGGGCGGCGGGCGGAGCTGGTCATACCCCTGCACTGCGGGCTGGAGCTGTGGGACGTGCTGGCCGTCGTTGATACCGTCGCCAACCAGAATACTCTGTATCGCGTCACCGGCTATCAGCTCGAATATGACACCGTCAAAGGCGCTTACTTCCACCGCATCCAGCTTTGCGCCCCCTGATCAGCGGTTGTGATGCGATCAAGCCAATAGTAATTGACTTTGTATACGTATCACTGATATATTGATCTAAGACGAATAATTACGGTAATCTTGGGGGGAGAAAGATTATGCTGAATCATCGTGTATTCAGTGCAGGTTGGCTGTTATTACTTACGGCGGCCGTCGTTTCTACTGGGTGCCTTCAATCCGATAATATCACAACAGTAGCTCAACTGCCTCCGCAAATCAATCAAGGCGATCCTTATATCATCTATCAGCGGAGCGGCGGGTTGAGCGGGCTGGAGGACATGCTCTGTATATACGACGGCGGCGGATGCGAGCTGAACAGCAAAGGCGGACGGACCCACAGGTGCCAGGTCATTGCGCTCAAGCTGTGCAAGATGGAGCAGGCCTTCGAGGAGGCGGGCTTTTTCACACTTCCGGACGAATACCCGGGCAACTCGCAGGCGGACGCCATCAGGTACAGCATTGACTACGCTGCCAGCGGTAAAAAGCACCGGGTGACGGCCTATTCCAATTCTATGCCCGACCCGCTCATTCCCTTAATCAGGGAGCTCGACCAGTGCGTCATGCTGGTCTCCCTCGCCGGCTACAGGTGACAGGCCGGATCCGGCCGCACTCCGCTCCATCGCAATCGTGCACGCACCGCATCAGGCCGCGGACTTTAGCAATGTAGCGACTATCCTCTCCGCCGTGCGGCCGTCCCAGAGGGGAATGGAGGATTTAGATTCAGGTTCAGATTTAGATTGAGGACGGGATTTGAGTATCCTGGCGGCCTCCCGTTCCAGCCCGGCGCAATCGCTGCCCACCAGCATGTTTCCGCCCGCTTCATGCGTGATACGCCATACCGGTCGGTCCATCACGGTCAGGCAGGGCACGCCCAGCACGGCCGCCTCCACCTGCACGCCTCCCGAATCGGTGATAACGAAGCGCGACCCCATCTCCAACTTGAGCATGTCGCGGTAGCCGAAGGGCGGGCTGAGGAGGATGCCGGATTGAGGACTTAATTCGATACCGAATTCGCGCAGGTTCTTCTGTGTGCGGGGATGGGCCGGGAAGACCACCGGTATTTTACGGGCGACGTTCCCTATCCTGCCAAGTATCAGCTCCAGCTTTGCCCTGTCGTCCACATTGGCCGGGCGGTGCAGCGTCAGCAATGCGTATCCCCCCTCATTCAGTCCCAGCCTGTTTAAAACCTCCGAACGCCCGGCGCTCTCTCTGAGCATGACCAGGCTGTCGGCCATGATGTTCCCCACGCGGTGGATCCTGCCGGCGGGTATGCCCTCCCGTTTCAGGTTGTCGTCATCGTATTTGGATGTGGTAAAGAGATAATCCGAGATATGGTCGGTGAGCAGGCGGTTGACCTCCTCGGGCATGCCCGGGTCGCCGGTGCGCACGCCGGCCTCCACGTGCGCGACGGGTATATGCAGCTTGGCCGCGGCCAGCGCGGCCGCCAGCGTGGAGTTGACGTCGCCCACCACCACCACCAAATCGGGCCTCTCTTCGACCAGCGCCTTCTCGAACTCGATCATCACGCCGCCGGTCTGCTCTGCGTGCGTGCCCGAGCCCACGCCCAGGTGGATATCCGGCGCGGGCAGACCCAGGTCCTCGAAGAAGACCTGGGACATCTCGTAGTCGTAATGCTGGCCGGTGTGGACCAGCAGCGGACGGATGGGATGGGACGGGGATGCGTCGTTATGCCTCCGGATGGCCCGCATCAGCGGGGCGATCTTCATGAAGTTGGGTCGGGCGGCGGCAACCAGGATGATTTTCATGGTTTAGACTTGATGCTCTTTAAGCTTCGAATGTTGGGCAATGAGTGAACTTGGTAATACCCAGACTATTCTCAATTGCCAAATCTATTGCGCTCATTTTCTTGGGGGATAATTGACCGAGTTTTATTTCTAAACGTGTCTTATCTATAGTCATTATCTGGGCTAAGTTGATTGAACTATCTCTGCCCAAACCGCTTTCTTTGGCTGTAATACCAACAATAAAAGGGTAAGCTTTTGCCTTTGAAGCACTGCAGGCAGCTACAATAGTTGTAGGGCTATATTTATTCCCTACATCATTCTGGATAATTAGAGCGGGCCTTTTTCCTGTTTGTTCACTTCCCCTGCCGGGATTCCAATTGACCAGGTAGAGATCGCCGCGTTTACAATCTGCAGACATAGATGATCATTCCTGACCCGATAGTACCTCATAGGCTAAATCAACCGTTTGCCTGGCAAATTTCAGATTCTTTTTAGCCATTACGCTATATCCCTCTTCCATCTTCTGGCGCAGCCGCCTTTCGGCTAAATCTTGCAGGCATAATGAAATTACTCTACTCCGGCTGACCTTCTTTTCATGTGCAACTTCGTCAGTAACCGTAATTAGATTACGCGGCAAACTTATGGTTAATTTTACTGCTTCAATAGCCATAATATACCCCCTTAAATACTGTATGGCAGATCAGGCATAATATTATATCCGATAAAGCTATCTGTCAACTGTTAGAATGCCTGATGGCCTCCGCCACCTGCTTGACCTGCTCCTCCGTCATCTCGGGGTAAATGGGCAGCGACAGCACCTCGTCCTGCGCTTTCTCGCTGACGGGGAAATCGCCCTTTACACCGCCCTGCGCAGCGTAGACCGCCTGCAGGTGCAGCGAAACGGGGTAATAGACCATGCTGGATACGCCCTGCGCGCTGAGGCTCTTCTGCAGCGCCCCGCGGTCCAGCCCGGCCTTCAGCCTGACGGTGTAATAGTTATAGCAGTGGCGGCTGCCCGGCGTTTCATGCGGGACGCTGACAGCCGCGATTTTTCCCAGGCTCTGCGCATATAATGCGGCCACGCGCCGGCGCTGCGCTATCCAATCGTCCAGGTACTTAAGCTTGACGCGCAGTATGGCGGCCTGCAGCCCGTCCAGGCGGCTGTTGAAGCCGG
>CAYVBI010000171.1:0-4558 GCA_964448985.1 uncultured Dehalococcoidales bacterium | reverse complement strand
CCATAATACAGTAGCCTCTCTTTATAATTAAACCGTTGCAGGTTGTACATTTTGTTAAACCTCGTTAGTTATTATACCCTTATTTAATATCTCGTAGCCAGTTTGTATTGTAAACTTTGCTATTTTCCCGCTTTGTCGCCCTTTCCGCTCTCCCACAGCCGCATCACAACACTCCTCACAAGCTCGACCCCATAACCCTTTCTGCTTAAATACGCAGCCAGACGCTTGTAGAACTCCGGGTATTCGAGGTTCATAAGCTGCCTAGCCTTGCTCATGCCCGCCCTCAGCGCGTTGGCGTCGTCGTCGATGTTATCAGTTACGCGTTCGATGATCTCACCGTCCACACCTTTCTGCATCAACTCGCGCCTGACCATCAGGCTGCTTTTGTGCCTATTGGAGACGCGTTCCCTGGCCCACATTTCCGAAAAAGCCCTGTCATCTATCAACTTAAGCTTCTTAAGTCTGGCAACGGCACGGCTCACGCATTCCTCATCGAACCTGCGCTTATACATGAGATGACGCCGCACCTCGGCCTCACTTCGCGGCCTGTACTCAATGTAATGCAGCGCCGCCTCGTAACACTCCGAATAGCCGTCCTCTGACTTTCCGGGTGTAGCTTCGCTCTTACTCAACTGCATCCTTTCCGGCGGCGGCGCTCACCTGCGCCGATATGGCGACCTGCCTGATCTGCTTCTCTATCTCGGCAGCCATATCCGGGTGCTGCACCAGGTATTCGCGCGCCTTCTCCCTACCCTGCCCCAGCTTGGCGCCGGCGAAGTCGAAGAACGCTCCCGATTTCTTTATCATCCCCGCACTCACCCCCAGGTCGATTATATCGCCCTCTTTGCTGATCCCGCTGTTAAACATTATGTCAAATTCCGCCACGCGGTAAGGCGCTGCCACTTTGTTCTTGACTACCTTGGCGCGCACACGGTTCCCGATGATCTCGCTGCCGTTCTTAATGGCCTCGGATTTACGCAGGTCTATCCTGATGGAGCTGTAGAACTTCAGCGCCCTGCCGCCCGGCGTCACCTCCGGATTGCCGAAAATAACACCAACCTTCTCTCTCAACTGGTTGATAAAAACAACTGCGGTGTTGGACTTGCTTATCTCGTGTGTAAGCTTGCGCAGCGCCTGCGACATCAGGCGTGCCTGCAGCCCGACGTGGGAATCTCCCATCTCCCCCTCTATCTCCGCCCTGGGCACCAGCGCCGCCACGCTGTCGATGACCACAACATCCAGGGCATGCGTCCTCACCATTCTCTCGGTGATATCCAGCGCCTCTTCTCCCGTCCCCGGCTGCGCGCCCTTCAACGCATCCACGTTTACGCCGCAAACTGCCGCGTAATTGGTGTCAAGCGCATGTTCCGCGTCTATATACAGCACCAGCCCGCCCGTTTTTTGCGCCTGGGCAATAATATGGAGCGCCAGCGTGGTTTTGCCCGATGCCTCAGCACCAAATATCTCCGTTATGCGACCCCGCGGTATCCCCCCCACGCCCAAAGCAAGGTCGAGGCTCAGAGATCCGGTGGGTATCACCTCGACCTTCACCCTGGCCCGCCGCTCACCCAGCGACATGATGGAGCCCGCGCCATACTGTTTTTCTATCTGGCTTATGGCCAGGTCCAACGCCTTGCCCTTTTCAGCCCTTTCTTTATCCGATTCCATTTCTCCTCCTGCGATATTATTCTAACCCTGTAATCGTACCTGTTTTACCTTATATTAACACAATTGTACTACAAATAAAAAGGCTCTGCAACATTTGACTATTGCGGTCAAATTACGCACAATTTTACTGAGCAAAGTATATGCCAATCTACGAATATATATGCCCCAAATGCCACCTCAGGTTCGAGCAGCTGCGGTCCCTGTCCAGCTCCGAGGAGGATGCCGACTGTCCGAAGTGCAAGGCGCGGTCCGGCCGCGCCATATCAAAATTCGTTTCGCGCTCCAAGTCCGACTTCGGCATGCTTGACCACATGCCTGCCAGCGGCGGAGGCAAATCCTGCAGCGGATGCTCTTCCACCAACTGCTCCACCTGTGGTTGACCTCTCTGTCGCCCGCCGTCGATACAAACCGGATTTACCGGGGCCTGGCAATCATCGTCTTCTCTATGACCAGCATAACCAGCCCGAGTATCACTGCCTCGGCCATAATCGTTGCTGTGACCATGATGGCCGCATCATAGAAAAAGCTCTCTGTAAACATCATTATCAGGTAATCCCTGGATGGGTCCAGCAGCCACAGGTCGTTGGAGAAGCTTACGATGTGAAAGAGGTAAAACAGGCTGTTGAAATCGATCAGCGCCCAGACTACCAGCAATACCATCAATGATAATGTGGCAACCGCCCCTATCAGGATGCCGCGCAGCAGCCTGCGAATTCCCAGCATGGCGAAGACCGCGGCAGCGGCAGCCAGGAAGGTCACTATGGCCGCGATTTGCAATATCTTGAAAACCGAGATGATGTAGCGCACATCTTCCATGTGCACCAGCTCTTTTTGGCTGTAAAGCAGTCGATCGTGACCATTCACCTCCACCGTCATCTGGGGAGACGGCAGCTTCCCGCTGAAAAAGTCCACCATATTTTGAGCCACTCCGTCCAGTTGCTCGTTACTGATGCCTGTGGCCGAACTAATATCATATTTGTTGAACCCGTACCTGTAGAGGTCTGTGGAATGGGCATAGATATTGACCGTGCCCGAGATAATGAGAACGGGTATCGAGATAATGAGGACAGCCAGAACAAGCACGACCGCCAGATCTATCTTCTTCAATTTCATCACCTCTGTTTTACCCATATTTTCACTTCGTAAACCGCGTTTGGCCTGAAAAACTTGTGTTATAATTTTATACCAAATCTCCGGTCGTGCCGTATGTTTACCCACCTACACGTTCATACCGAGTACAGTTTACTTGACGGATGCTGCCGTATTATTCCCCTTGTGCACAGGGCAAGGGATCTCGGCATGCGCAGCCTGGCCATTACCGACCACGGGAATATGTACGGCGTTATCGATTTTTACAGAACGGCCAGGGAGTGCGGCATCAAACCCATCGTTGGCTGTGAAGTCTATATAGCTCCCGGCGATTACCGCAGTAAGGAGGCCGCCGACAAGACCAGCTACCATGCCACTCTCCTGGCGCAAAATCATACAGGCTACAGCAACCTGATTCAAATGGTGACGCTGGCCAACCTCGAGGGATTTTACTACAAGCCGCGCATCGACAAGGAGCTTCTGCTTAAATACAGGGAGGGTCTGGTGGTGCTCTCCGGCTGCGCTCAGGGCGAGCTGGGACGCCTGATACTTCAGAACAGGCATGGCGAGGCCGAGGAAGCGGCTGCCTGGTATAAAAGCAATTTCCCTCATTACTATATCGAGATCCAGCGGCACCCCATAGCTGAGATCGAGAAGATCAACGAAGGCCTGATCAAGCTGGCCGCAAAACTCGGCATACCCGTAGTGGCCACCAACGACGTCCACTATATCCACAAGGAAGACGCCTACATCCAGGATATCCTGCTGTGTATCGGCACCAACACCACTGTCAACGACGAGCGTCGTCTTAAGATGGACGGCGACTATTTCTATCTGAAAACGCAGCAGGAGATGCAGGAGCAGTATGCCGATATACCCCAGGCCATTGAAAACACACGAGTCATCGATTCTCTCTGCAACCTCGAGATCGAGTTCGGCAAGCCCCACCTCCCCCAGGTGGACCTGCCGGAGGGAAAAACCTCGCATTCATACTTATCGGTGCTGTGCTGGAGGGGTCTTAAAGAAAGGCTGCTCGATGCCGACGCATCGACCGAGAAACGGCTTGAATATGAGCTTGAGGTAATCGAGAAAACTCAGTTCGCGGACTATTTCCTGGTGGTACACGACCTCGTATCGTTCGTGAGAAAAAGCGGCATATTCTTCGGTGTGCGCGGCAGCGCCGCAGCCAGCCTTGCCCTATTCTGTCTGGGTATCACTGATATCAATCCCCTGACATACAACCTGGTTTTCGAGCGTTTTCTTAATATCGAACGCCGCGAGATGCCTGACATCGACCTCGATTTTCAGGATGACAGGCGGGAGGAGGTGATAGCCTATGTCAACCATAAGTACGGCGCCGACCATGTCGCCCAGATCATCACCTTCGGCACGCTGGGCGCCAGGGCGGCCATAAGGGACGTCGGCCGTGCGCTCGGCATGAATTACGGCTCGGTTGACCAGGTGGCCCGGCTGATACCGGCCAGGCCCAACATACGGCTTGATGACGCCATGATGGAGGTCAAAGAGCTGACCGATATGTATAACGCCGATGAGATGATGCGCAAGCTGATCGACACGGCCAAGAAACTGGAGGGCATCTCACGTCATTCCAGCACGCACGCCGCCGGCGTGGTCATATCTCGCGAGCCGCTTACCCGCTACCTGCCCATGCAGCGCGCCAGTCGCGACGGCGGACAGCACTCGGCCATGACCCAATTCTCCATGGAAAATGTGGCCAGGCTCGGCCTGCTCAAGCTCGATTTCCTGGGCCTGGCAAACCTCACCCTGCTGGCCAAGGCCA
>CAYVBI010000170.1:0-4559 GCA_964448985.1 uncultured Dehalococcoidales bacterium | reverse complement strand
TGGCCATGGCGCCGCCGTGGACATTGACCTGGTCCCATTTCAGGCCGAACTCTTGTATGGCGCGCAGGGAAACAACTGCGAAAGCCTCGTTGATCTCCCAGTAATCGATGTCCTTGGCCTGCAGGTTAGCGGCCTTCAAGGCGTTCTTGGTAGATGGAACCGGACCCTCACCCATGATGGTGGGGTCAACGCCGGCGACGCCGAACGAAACGAAGCTGGCTAAGGGCTTGAGGCCCAGCTTCTTGGCCTTGTCCTTCGACATGATCAGCAAGGCAGTGGCGCCCGCATTCAACGGCGAGGACGTGCCTGCTGTGATCGTGCCGTCGGGCTTATAGGCCGGCTTCAATCCGGAGAGTTGCTCCATTGTGGTATCGCCACGGACAGCCGCGTCGTAGTCGAACATCTGTTTGCTACCGTCGGGGAGAGTAATTTCCACCGGCATGATCTCGCCTTTGAGCCATTCCTTTGACTCAGAAGCCAGCTTATGCGACCTGACGGCGAACTTGTCCATCTCTTCCCTGGTAATGCCAGCCATCTCCTGCAGCTTCTGGGCGGTAAAGCCCATGTTGACAGAGAACATAAGGTCGATTCTCTTATACTGCGGGTCATTGATAAGCTTGTCCGGGTACTTGATGGCGCCGCCGCCACCCATGGGTATGTGGGTCATGTGCTCGATGCCTCCGCAGAGGACTACATCGGCATAGCCGCAGGCTATGCTCATAACGCCGGTCCTCACGCCGCACAGGGCCGATCCGCACTGCTGGTCTACCTGCTGAGTGGATATCTCGAAAGGCAGGTTGGCATAAAACGCCGGGAACTTTCCGCCGAAGGTGAAGTTCTCAAGCAACGGGTTAGCCGTGCCGGTGATGGCCTCGTCGATTTCCTTGGGGTCCAGCTTGTTCCTCTTGATCATCTCGTTCCAGAGCATGGCGAGGACCTCGTCCATCCTGTATCCGTTCAAAAGATCCTTTTCGGGTTCCTTGGGACGGGAGCGGGAAAACGGGGAGCGTAAATAGTCAATAATCACAACTTCTCTTGCAAGACCCATGGTTATCACTCCTTATATAAAATTTCTGACTAATTCTACACGGTTGCACTGATTATGACAAACGCCTTTAAGCCTAATTTTAACGCGATATCAGTAGTCTATCCTTTGATTACGCCGAGCGGCACAGCCATGGCGATTTTACGGGATATGCCCGCGCCCTGCGCAATTTCAACTACGTCGGCGACATTTTTATAAGCATATGAGGCCTCCTCCGCCAGCGATTCCATGCTGTCTGTCCTCACATAGATGCCCCTTGCCGCGAGGTCGTCTGCCACGTCTGTGCCGCGCATCCCCTTCCGGGCCGCGCCCCTGCTCTGCAACCTGCCTGCGCCGTGACACGTGGATCCAAATGTCTCCTGCATGGCCTTCTCTGTTCCAACGGCAATATAGGAACATCTCCCCATATCACCGGGTATAAGCACAGGCTGTCCCACCGACATATACCGATCGGGCACACCCTTTTGACCGGCAGGAAAGGCGCGGGTGGCCCCCTTACGATGAACGCACAACCTCAGCCTTTTCCCGTCGATAATGTGCTCTTCGATCTTGGCGATATTGTGGGCCACATCGTAAATCTGCTCCAGGCCCAACTCATCCACACCTCTGCCAAGCACCTTGGTGAATGATTCCCGCACCCAGTGTGTGATGCAAAGCCTGTTGGCCCAGGCGAAGTTGGCTGCGCAGGCCATGGCCGCCAGATAATCGCGCCCTTCCCCGGATTCCACAGGAGCGCAGGCAAGCTGGCGGTCGGGCAAAGCTATGCCATACTTCCTGACTGCATCGCCCATGATACGCAGGTAATCGTCGCAGACCTGATGACCCAGGCCCCTCGATCCGGTGTGTATTAGCATCAGCACCTGGCCCGGGCGCTGGATGCCCATAGCGGCTGCAGCCTCTTTATCGTATATTTCACGGACGACCTGCACCTCCAGGAAATGGTTGCCCGAGCCAAGCGTCCCCAACTGCGGCGCACCGCGCTTTTTAGCGCGGGCGCTGACCTTCCCAGGATCTGCCATCTTCATGCAGCCCTGCTCCTCGGTGACATCAAGGTCCTGCCTGTCGCCATAGCCCTTTTTCACAGCCCACCCTGCGCCCGATGTCAGCACATCGTCCATCTCTTTTTCGCTTATCCTTATTCTCCCCTCCGATCCCAATCCGGACGGAATATTACTAAAAAGATGATTGACCAGTTCCCTGATTACCGGCCGGACCTCGTCCTCGCTGAGATTGGTGCGCAGCAGCCTGACCCCGCAGTTGATATCGTAGCCGACGCCGCCCGGTGACACCACACCGTCGCTCACGCGTGTTGCGGCAACACCGCCGATGGGAAAGCCATAGCCCCAGTGTATATCAGGCATCGCCAGTGAGCGGCCGACGATGCCCGGCAAAAAAGCCACATTGGCCACCTGTTCCAGTGACTGCTCCTCTCTGATCCCGTTCAACATGGCAGCATCGGCATAGACAAGTCCGGCCACCTTCATCCCGCTCTTGTAATCCTGTGGTATCTCCCAGCGGAAATCGTCGATTCTACGTATTTCTCCCTGCCATGCAGTCATGAATATGCCTCTAAATATCGAAAATTATTCTGGCCGAATACTCGCCGTCTCGTTCGACAACCTTGAGATCGTGATAAGTGGCGGCCTTGATCTCTCTTCTGAACCTGTGACTAATAGTGTCCAGCTTCTGACCGGCGCATTTTGCCGACAGCCGGCCTTTATCGACTGATATATCGAATTTATGGAGGATCAGCTTCTCCGTATCTATGATATACAGCAGCTCGTTGAGCCATTGTACCAGCAACGTTTCCGTATCTGCCGCTTCTAACCTGACCTCCCTGGTGACGACCTGTTGCAGCGAATCCACGTCGGTCAGCAAAGACAACATACCGGAGGCGGCGCTGGAGAATAGGGCTGCCAGGTCGCTCCCGCGCGCGGCGATGCCGATATCGGCCGTATGGTCTATTATTTCATATGGTTTGCTCATTACACCCTACATTATAAGCTCAAATGGCGGCCGGTCATACAGTTCCGCGTTTGACTAAAAGCTTGAGGTGATGCTACCATATTTAGTCTTTCGGGCCGCTAGCTCAATTGGTAGAGCAGTTGACTCTTAATCAACCGGTTCACGGTTCGAGTCCGTGGCGGCTCACCAAGTTTCTTGCGAATAGTTTTGTTCCGGTTTTCTCCATACTCGTATTGTTTCAGGATGTGATGCCTCAGAGCAGGTAGTTTGGACTTACGGAGAACACCATGCGCCGCATAATATTGGCTTTGCTTATCCTGTACGGCTTAATTGTTGCGTATGCAACAATCACTCTCGCCGTCGGGGGCCGGGTTCCGGAGTTTATAGTCCCCATCGGCACGCTTACCGGCTTCAGCTTTTGCCTGCTGCACGCCGGCGCACGATTGGGCTGGAGTAACGCCCTTTTACTTCTCGCTTTTGTATTCGGAGTGAGCCTGTTGTTCGAAAGCCTCGGCGTGGCCACAGGACTGATATACGGACCCTATCATTACACGGAAAAACTCGGCCCGAAATTCCTCGGCCTCGTGCCCTATCTTATCGCCGTAGCCTGGTTCATGATGATGTACCCCTCGTTGGTAATGGCTGAATGGCTCATCCCCTTTTCATGTACAGGCGCAAAGCGCCTGCTGTCCGTCGCTGCAATCGTCGGTCTGATAATGACTGCCTGGGATGTGGTTATGGACCCCATTATGGTCGCCGCTAATTACTGGGTCTGGGAAATACAGGGGGACTTTTTCGGTGTTCCTCTGCAAAACTACTGGGGATGGTGGTTGACGATTTTCACCACCTTCGTTCTATACCTGCTGGCCACACGCAACAGACCTTCTGTTATGGAAGCCGGTTTTGACCGTCTGGCGCTGGCTGTGTTCATGATCACCGGCTACGGGAACGTCATCAATGCGCTGACCGGCGACCTCGGTGGCCCTGCCCTGGCCGGATTCTTCGCCCTGACACCATGGGTATTGCTGGCATGGATGAGCATCAGCAAGAACGACACACGAAAGGCCGATTGAACTCCCTTCGAACTGTCGGATAATTAAGCGGGCAACAAAGTGTTCTAAAGTTCATCCAAAAGTCTTCGTACAATCCATAGCAACGGTCATCTAAGTATAATCCCCTATTTTCATATTCATCAGGCAGGTATATAATAAAACTAATCGAAATATAAAGGAGGACACTATGGCAGTCGACAAGAATAGGGTAGTCGGTCTTATTGGTTTCTGGTCCTTCATCGTAGGTCTTATTATTGCCGTTGTAGCCGGGCTGGTGCTACCGGGCAACGCGGTGGTAACCCTTATACTGGTCATTTTGGGCATCGTGATCGGGTTCCTCAACATCACGCCCAAGGAGACCCAGGCAATGCTTCTGGCGGCGATCGCTCTGATCGTTGTCGGCAACGCGTTCGCACCGCTAAAATTCCTGGGTATCGACACATACATCGCCGGCGTTCTGGCCTATATCACGGTGCTGGTTGCCCCGGCAGCGGTCA
>CAYVBI010000169.1:0-4565 GCA_964448985.1 uncultured Dehalococcoidales bacterium | reverse complement strand
CGCTTATCTGGCCAGCCAATTGCCTTTACTCGGCATAGATCTGCATTTTATATCTACCGTAGGCGACAACAGGCAAAGACTTATCGAGACACTCAATCACGCCTGGCAGAGGTCTGATATCATCATTACCACGGGTGGACTGGGGCCTACCGAAGACGATATCACCCGCGAGGCCATCGCAGAATTTTTGCAGGAACCGATCTCAATCGACCAATCCCTGGTGAGCCAGTTCAAGGAATTGTTCACGCACTTCAATATGGAGATGCCTGAAAGCAATATCAAGCAGGCTTCCGTTATTCCTTCCTGCGAAGTCATCCCAAACCCACGGGGTACGGCCCCCGGATGGTGGGTGGAGAAAGACAAGCACGTTATCATCGCCATGCCCGGACCTCCCGGCGAGATGCAACAGATGTGGTCCAGCGTAGTGGCGCCAAGGATACAGCGCGAGTTCTGCAATGCCGTCATTTTCTCCAGCACTATGAAAACATTCAGCCTCAGTGAAGCTAAACTGGGGGAGATCACCCGGTCATTTCTGCTTGCCCGTAATCCTACCGTAGGTATTTATGCCAAGCCCGACGGCATCCACCTACGTATCGCCGCTAAAGCCGATTCGCTGGAGGATGCTAAACGCCTGGTCAAGACTACCGCCGATGAGATCAGGCCCCTTGTCGATGATTATATCTGGGGCACCGATACTGAAACGCTCGAAACGATCATCGCAGGTCTTTTTATTAAAAATAACATGAGCCTCGCTACAATGGAAACAGATACCGGAGGGATACTGGCCAACACTATTACGAATGTTCCTGGCGGCTCACAATTTTTTAAATGTGGTATAGTGATTAACCGCTCAGAGTTGGGAGAGAATTTCGGCATCGACAAGAATGTGATATCCCGTTATGGGCCGCTGAGTCCGGAAGCCGTTCGCGAGATGGCCACTTCCGTCAGGCGAGAATTTGATGTTTCGGTAGGTGTGGGACTGGCTGGCGTTGTTGAAAACGGTGATGCTACCCATAAACTCGGTACCATCCTGATCGGCATCGACGATGGTAAGCAGACTTACGCTATCCAGCGTATTTACCCGGGCACACGACTGCAGATTAAGCAGAGGGCTGCCATTACCGCCCTGTTTGAATTAAGAAAAATCATGCTGTAGGAGATAAAATGCACCTGATAATTGATGGATTCGGAAAAAATAAAACGATACTCCAGGATGAAGGCTTCATTCACGATCTGCTTAACGCCTACCCGGACAAGATCGGTATGACCAAGATATCGGAGCCAATTGTATTCAGATACTCCGGATCCAAACCGGAAGACTGGGGAGTGTCCGGCCTCGTGTTTATCGCTGAAAGCCACATAAGCCTGCACACTTTCGTTGAGCGCGCATTTATTAATATCGACGTTTTCTCCTGCAAGGATTTTGATGCCGAACGGATTATCAGGGACATGCGGGATAAGTTCGAACTGACCAGGATGAGGAGCTGCCTGGTGCGCCGTGAATGGGAGCCTGGAGAGCTGCGTGAATGTCGTGAAGTCCTTGAATTGAACTCGATATGAGCCATATCAGCCACCTGTTAAGCCAGCCCGGCAATTTCGCCGGGCTTCCCTCTCCATACTCGGATTATGAAACTTCCAGCGTAGCAGTGTTGCCCGTCCCTTATGACAGCACAACCGAATGGCATAGCGGCACGCGGAACGGCCCCAGGTCTATCATCGAAGCCTCCTATTACCTTGAATGGTTCGACATCGAGCTGGGCAGGGAACTCCATAGCGTGGGGATAAGCACCCTCCCTAATGTCGAGCCCGTTCTGGACAGCCCCGAAGCGATGGCCGGGCGCGTATGCAGCGCTGTCGAAACGTTGCTTGACGAAGGCAAATTTATAGTAATGCTGGGCGGGGAACACTCGATCAGCTATGGTTCCATCAAAGCGTATAACCAGAAGTTTAATCACTTCTCGGTACTGCAACTGGACGCGCATGCCGACCTGCGTGACCAATACCTCGGTACAAAGTTCGGCCATGGCTGCGTTATGCGTCGGGTGCTTGAGTTATGTCCGGTCACACAGGTTGGCATTCGCAGTATGAGCCTCGAAGAACACGAATTCATCAAAGCCAACCGTTTATCCCCTTTTATAATGGAGCAGGATAAGGTCGGCCTCTCCTATCCCGACATCATCGATTCGCTCGCGGAAAATGTCTATATCACCATCGACCTTGATGTTCTGGACCCTTCGATAATGGCAGCGGTCGGCACACCCGAGCCGGGCGGCATGGCCTGGAGTGATATCCTCAGTTTGTTAAAAGCTGTAGCCGGTAAAAGAAAAATAGTCGGTTTTGACCTCGTGGAGCTTTGCCCTGATCAGGGGCCCGCTTCGTGCTCCTTTACAGCCGCCAAACTCGCGTATAAATTAATGGGCTACAGTTTCTTTACAGGCAACTGACCTGTCAGCCATCGAGATACCGCACAGGTTCATGAATGCCAGCCTCCGACCATCAGCGAGATTGACAATTACACGATGCCGTATTAATATTTACCGGTTTAGCTAAAAATGCCCTCCAAACAAAAGCCTTTGCCTGTTAATCCTGGAACCAGTCTTGGCGAAGCTGCCACCCGGTTCCTGTCAACGCTATCAGCCGAATCCGCCCCGGAAATCCAGCAGCAATTGCTTAAATTCACTCGTTGGTACGGCCTGGACAGGCCGATTATCGACCTGACCGGGCAGGTGGTGTCCAACTATTCAGAGCAGTTTCACACGAGTACCTATCAAGCTGTGGAGCATCTGAACGCTGTAAAGACTTTTTTATCATACTGTTTTAAACAGAAATTGACCCCATCCAACCTGGCGCCGCACATCAGAGTGAAGAAGCCGACCACCAGTCAACGCACCTCGACAAATACCGTTAAAATCGAGGAACCGATAATCCTGACGAGGGACGGTTATGAGGAGTTGAAACGTAAGCTCGCTGTGCTGAAAGAAGAAAGACCGAAAATTAGCGAGGAGTTAAGACGGGCCGCAGCAGACAAAGACTTCCGCGAAAACGCACCGCTGGAGGCTGCGCGGGAAAAACAGGGCCATGTCGAGGGACAGATACGCGACCTGGAAAACACGTTGAAACGATCCAGGGTGATTGATTCGCCGGAGGAGAAGGGCCTGAAAATAACCATGGGCGATACCGTGGCGATATCCTTTGTGGAGTCGGGGGAGAGGATTCAATACATGCTGGTCAGCTCCAAAGAAGCAAATATTCAGCAGGGTAAGATCTCACTTAGTTCCCCTATGGGACAAGCGCTTTTCAACAAAGAAGCCGGCGACACCCTGGAAGTCGCAGCCCCGTCAGGGATACTGAAATATAAAATCATAGAGATAGTAAGAAAGTGATTGACCAGGCAATCAAGCGCCATTGATTGCGACATTAGGTTATCGGATGACTTTAATTATCGGTCGGTTTTCATTATAATAGAGCGGTTTTGGAGCACAGTCATCAATATGAGCCGATATCACAAGCCGGGGCAATAACACGAGAAACTATTAATTTAGTACAAAAATACGAATTAATAATAAGGAGGAACCATGGACTTTAAACTGACGGACAAACAGATAGAACACAGGAAAGAGTGTTACAAGGTCTGCGCAGAACTGGATAAGAAGAAACCCAAGAGCTGGGTTGGCTTCGAAAGCCAGTTCGATACCGAAGAAGGCTGGGAATTCCACCGATACTGCGCCAAAGAGTTCGCCAAAAGAGGCTGGCTTGCTCTTGGCTGGCCCAAGGAATACGGTGGCACCGGCGAAATGATGGAGAAGGTGCTCTTCGCGGAGGCACGTGGCTACTACGACCTTGCCGGCTCCGACATCTTCGGCGTGTCTATGCTTGCCCCGACCCTGCTTGCTGCAGGCAGCGAAGAGATAAAGAAGGAGTTCCTGCCCAAGATTGCCAACGCTGAACTCATGTTCTGCGAGCTCTGGAGCGAACCAAACTCCGGGTCGGACCTGGCCGGTCTGCAGGCGTCAGCCGTGCGCAAGGGCGATGAATTTATCATCAACGGCCAGAAGACATGGAATACCGGCGCTCACTTTGCGGACTGGGCATTCGGTGTCTACAAGTCCGACCCCAACGCTAAGAAACACCACAACCTCACATTTATGCTATGCGACATGAAGACCCCTGGCATCACCGTTAAGGGCATACCCTACATGAGCGGCTCCCATGTATACAACGAAGTTTACCTGGATGACGTGCACATGCCCGCCAAGTATATCGTCGGACAGGAGAATGAAGGCTGGGCCGTGGTCAATGTTCTGGCCGGCTTCGAAAGGTCGAACCTGGACATGGTTTACGGGCTGGTCAGGGGACTGGAAGAGCTGGTCCACTACTGCAACGAAAACAAACGCGGCGGACAACCGCTGTCAAAAGACCCCATGGTAAGGAATAAGGTTGCGGATGCTGCCTGCCAGCTCGAGGCCGTGCGCACGCTGGCCTACCGGGTGGCCGACCAGCAGAACAGGAATGAGATGGGACTGATGGACGCTGCCGCGGTAAAAGTCTTCGCCAGCGAACTGATG
>CAYVBI010000168.1:0-4607 GCA_964448985.1 uncultured Dehalococcoidales bacterium | reverse complement strand
TAATCGCCCAGGCCCTTGGCGATATCCATGCTCATCTCCTTGGTGGGCGCGGCCAGCAGGTAAAGGGCGCGTCCGGCGTCCTCCGGGTTGAGTGCGATGGAAAGCTCGCTCACCGCGGCGTCCATGGCCTGCATGGCGCGCAGCGTCTCGCTGCTCTTTTCCCTGAAGTTGGTCTTGTTAAGCTCCCAGGGGAAGCGGAAGCCGCGCGGGATATCGGTCTTGCCCACCCCGATGGCCGTCCAGCCGTCGATGGATTGCAGGATGTCCCCGGCGTCCATGGTCTTGGCGCCCACGTGCCTAACATTGGTCACCTCTCCGGCGCACATCAGGTCGTAGAAAGGCTCCACTATCTGGCGGTTGATGCGCTGCAGGTTCATGGCCAGGCTGGCGTCCTTGCGCACGTAGCGCTGGTTGTCGGCCAGGAATACGCCGTCCGCCACGGAATGGATGGATTTCAAGCAGGTGGCAGTGTTGTAAACACTGCGCAGTTCGGCCACCTCTTCATGTTCGAAGGGCAGCACGCACAGGGCGTAAACCGGCTTGCCGATGTAGCGTTCCTTGAGCATCTGGGCGATGATGGAGATGGCGCCCGAGCCGGTGCCGCCGGCCGTGCCGGCCACCAGCATGAAGGCATGCGTCTGGTAGAAGAGGGGTGAGGTGCGGACGGCATCGATGACCTTGTCGCCGTCTTCGCGCGCCAGTTCGGCGCCCATTTCGTTGACCTTGCCTACGCCGTGTCCCCAGGTCTTGCGGCCACCGATAAGTATGCGGTGCATGTAGTCGGAGCCGATATGGGACAACCCGGTAAGGTCAGTCTGGTCTGTGTTGACAGCAAAGGTCCCGGTGACGATGGTGGTACCCCTTTCACCGTGGGCCCTCTGGCCCAGGCGGGCAAACTCGTCGGCTACACGGGAGCCGCATTGCCCCAACCCGATAACCATTAATTTCATTCTGATAATACCTCGCTTTTACTATTTTGCCTATATATACAGCTATACGCGGTTATAAAGTTAAATTAGAATCATATTAAAGGCACGGGGATATTTTGTCAAGATTATGAAGCTACGACGACGACCAGCCGCCCTTGTTGCTGATGGCCCGTATGCGCCAGATGACCAGCCCTATGACGGCCAGTCCGGCTATTATGCCCACTATAGGCCAGACGAAGTCGAAGCCGCTGAACACAATGAGCTGGGAGCGGCTCCACTCGCTGGCATTGCCCGCCAGGTCGGTAGCCCTGACCCGCCAGTAATACTCGCCCGGCTGTGGCTTCTCGCCGGCCGGCAGGGTATATTCAGGCTTCTCAAGGTTGTCCTTGCGCACCACCGAGCCGGAGAAATCGGCCTTCTGGCTCATCTCCAGGGCGTAAACCACGCCGCTGGGATCCTCCACGGCCGACCATTTGAAATCGATGGGTTTGCTTTCCATGATGCCGGCCTTGAAGCCGGCCCCGGGCGATATGGGTGAAGGCGCCTGCGGCGCCGTGGATTCGATGTTGAACGTGACCGAACCGGTGGCGTGTGTGCCGTCGCTGACGGTCACCAGGTGGTTGCCCGTCACGCTGGCCGGCGGTTTGAAGGCGGTGCTGAAGCTGCCCTTGCTGTCCGTTGTGGCGCTGCTGGTGATTTTCCTGGCGTCATAGGTAATGGTGAGAGGCTGGCTGGCGCCGAAGCCGCTGCCCGTCAGCAGGGTATTCTCCCCCACCGCGCCGCCGGCCGGGTTGATGGATAGCTCCGCTGTGATGACCACAGTGTAGGCGCTCACGTCCCCGCTTTTGGTGGCATCGCCGAAGGAGTCCACTGCATGCTCACCCCTGGTTGAGGCCGGCACCGCGAATTGTGAGGACCATGATCCGTGGGCATCGGCCATGATGCTGCCCACTGCCTGCAATCCATCGAAGGTTACCCGGATGTTGGGCTCATTCTCCAAAAAGCCGAACCCGTTAACAAAAAGCGTGTCCCCCACGTTGATAACGTCGCCCAGCCGGCCGCTGGCCTGCTCCACCTTGATGCCCGGCGAAACTGTGAATTGCGCGTCCGTCACGTCCTCGAGCGTGGTAGTGGCGCCGCGGGCATCCACCTTGTGCACCCCTTTGGACGACGCCGGGATGGAGAAGGAGACCTGCCATGACCCGCTCAGGTCGGCCGATACATTGGTCTTTACCAGCAGGTCATCGTAAAGCACGGCGATATTGGTCTCGGCGCTGCCGAAACCGCTGCCCGCGGCATTGATTACCCTGCCCACCCAGCCGGAGGAGGGGTTGATGGTCATCGAAGGGGTCACGCTGAAGACCTGTTCCCTGGCTTCGCTGGCCGGTGTGCTGGCGCCGCTGGCCGTGATGGGGTGGTTGCCCTTACTGCTGGCGGGAATTTTCAGCGTGTAAAGCCAGCTCCCGCTGGCCGTGGCTTCAATGCCGCTGGCTAGGACGTTGCTGTCCATCATTATCTTGATGCCCGTCTCGCGGGCGTTGAAGCCGTAGCCCTGCACCGCAACCTCAGTGCCGGCCGTGCCCTTTTTGCTGCCTATGGTGATGCTGCCCAGCACGGTGTATTCCTTCTGGAAGGACTTGCTGCCCACCCTGAGCGTGACCATGTGCTTGCCGCGCGGCGACTGGGGGACCTGGAAGGTGATTGGCTGGCAGCCGGTTTTGGTCACGCTGCCCTGCTTGATAAGCTGGTTGCCCTCGCCCCAGTAAAGGAAATATTCCCCCTCGCCGTACTGGCAGAAGGCCGGGATATTAACATTGGAATTGACCGCGCCCTGCACAGGTTCAAGCGTGAGCGATTCCGCCTGCGCCGCCGCCGGCAATATCAGCGCACTTATAAACATAAGAGCAAGTAAAGCCGCAATTGCCTTTACTTTCATCTCATTATCCTCCGGGCCATTTTGCGTTTATCATAACATAAATCCATCATATTGAGTACAAGTCATAAAATACCAAATGCCAAAATCCAAATACCAAACAAATATAAAATTACAAAATTACAACTTTTGGTTCCCTTATTACATTGTTTGGAGTTTGGGATTTGTATATTGGAATTTCGCTATAGTCATGATTGTTTCGCACTGCTAACCCTCCTTGGCCGTGAGCTTATCTAAGAACTCCATGTTGGTCTGCGATTTGGAGAGGCGCTCGATCACGCGCTCCGAGGCGTCGGTGGGACTGTTGGAATCCTCGGCCAGCATGCTCACCATGCGGCGCAGCAGCCATATCTTGGATACGGTGGCCTCGCCGATCAGCAGTTCCTCGCGCCGCGTGCCGCTGCGTATGATGTCGATGGCCGGGAAGATGCGTTTCTCCGCCATCCTGCGGTCTAAGTGCAGCTCCATATTGCCCGTGCCCTTGAATTCCTCGTAGATCAGGTCGTCCATGCGGCTGCCGGTATCCACCAGGCAGGTGGCCAGGATGGTCAGGCTGCCGCCCTCCTCGATGTTGCGCGCCGCGCCGAAAAAGCGCTTGGGCGGGTAGAGCGCCACGGAGTCGATGCCGCCGGAGAGCGTGCGCCCGCTGGGGGGCATGGCCAGGTTATAGGAGCGGGTCAGGCGTGTAATGCCGTCCAGCAGTATGACCACGTCCTTGCCGATCTCGGCCAGCCGCTTAGCCCTCTCCAGGGCAAGCTCGGCCACGCGTGTGTGGTTCTCCACCGGCTCGTCGAAGGTGGCCGAGACCACCTCGCCCTTGACCGAGCGCTTCATGTCGGTGACCTCCTCGGGGCGCTCGCCGATGAGGCAGACCATGAGGTGCACCTCGGGGTAGTTGGTGGATATGGCGTTGGCGATATTTTTCAGCAGCAGCGTCTTGCCCGCCTTGGGCGGGGAAACGATCAGGCCGCGCTGGCCGCGCCCGATGGGCGCCACCAGGTTGATCAGCCGGGCGGACAGGTTCTTGGGGTTGCCCTCCAGGTCGAACATATCGTCCGGGAAGATTGGTGTGAGCTGGCCGAAGTGGGGGCGTCCCTTGGACTGGTCGGATTCTATGCCGTTGACCATCTCCACGCGCAGCAGGCTGCAGTACTTCTCGCCCTCCTTGGGGGGACGCGCCTGCCCGACCACCGTGTCGCCGTTGCGCAGGCCGAAACGCCTGATCTGCGAGTTGGAGATGTATACGTCGTTGGGCCCCGGCAGCAGGCTCTCCTGCCTGAGGAATCCGTAGCCCTCGTCCATGATCTCCAGTATGCCGCCCAGGCTCATGTAAAAGCCCGCCTGGGGTTCGGGTGGGGTGGAGAGGGGCTGGAGCTTGGCGATCAGCTCCTCCTTAGTGAGCACATCGAAGTTCTCGATGTTCTGTGCCTTGGCCAGGGCCATCAGTTCCTCAAGGGGCTTGTTTTCAAGGTCCGGTAAATTCATCATAATGACACCTCGGGTAATAGATTTTTCTTACGTCGTTTGATTACATGTCATTGCGAGCGCTTTCCCCACTCGTCATCGCGAGGCGACGCAGTCGCCGTGGCGATCTTGTTGTCACGGATGGGACAGATTGCTTCGTCACTTCGTTCCTCGCAATGACGTGGTTGCAATAGTAGTTGTTCAAATGTTTTTCACGTCTCCCATTACCTTTTTCCAGTCGTCCGCGAAGCGGCTGATGCCGCTGTCGGTCAGCGGGTGCC
>CAYVBI010000167.1:0-4665 GCA_964448985.1 uncultured Dehalococcoidales bacterium | reverse complement strand
CTGGTACTTGGTGGCCTCTTTCCAGGGGCTCCATGAGAAGGATGCCGGCTGTACCCTGCAGCCGATGCAGCCGTTGCGAGGATTAATAAGCTGAACACCCGGGTAAAGAGCAACTACGCGGAATCCAGGTATTACCTGGTAACTTTCCCGCCATGACCAGGGGCTTTTAATGGCATCACCTGTTGCGACATCCTGGACCTTTACTTTCCAGTAATACGTGTGGCCTGCCTCAAGAGCGGGAACCGCCCAACTATGACTGTTGGCATCTATAACATCGCCTCCTCCGGGGGGTATATACAAAGACGGGCTATCCAGATCATGTGGAACGTAATAAGGGCCGAAATAATCATCACCTATTTTAGCCATTGTTAAATAGAAATCGATGTCCTTTGCAATATAAATGTCATATCCTTTCGATAAAGATTTAGGCAGCCATTTCAATTCTATAGCTCCCGCCCTCCCTGTAACCGGGTCACATGCTACGGTAAAATGGTTCACAGGAGAAGTAGGGCTGGGTCCCGACCATAGAAGATCGTCGATGTAATACCATACTCCCCCGGCTGGAGGATTGAACGGTCTCTGATCGATTGCGTAGGTAATAGTTGGTTGTTCAAGTACGAGTCCACCGCAAGTCCGAAAACGTGTAGTCGGCTGATTTGTTAGCCCAAGTGAAATTGCTGTATCAAATCCGGAATATGCCGGTGACCAGCGTATATAAGGAGTAGCACAACCCCATGTAGCGGCTGTGCAAAAATAATAGCTGGAGTTTCTGGATATAGTGATACCTGTTACAGGATCAGGCCAGGCTGCCCCACCCCACCATTCCTCCCACGGATTCGCGCCAGTTGTATAAACACTGTAAGCAAACATGCCTCCCGAATTGATCGCCAGAATATAGCCATCGCTCTTAAATCCCGAGCTGGCAACTACCATAGTGTTATCACGCAGCGGTAATTGAACGGGTATTTGTGTGAAATGAACGCCATTATCAGTGGAATATGCAACATCCCAGAGGCCTGCCCCAGAGCCACCGACCAATACGACACCTTGATCGTTATCTGGAGTCATGCCTGTATATGCGGTAGCTATACTATATGCAGGATCGATTCCACTTAAGGTGCTCCTCTGTAATACCCAGCCCGTACCGCCGTAGCCGCACCTTTGCACCTCGCCTCCCAAGCTCAGTATGTACATAACCTTGCTTTCCTCGAAAGCTATATCCTGAACCGGCAGTGCCGGGCGAAGATTGTTCCAGCTGTCACCGTAATTGGTTGACCACTTCACCAGGTTAGTACCGGGCGCAGACCAGATAAGCGCTTCACCATCCGGCTTATCTCCGGCCAGGCGTATTATTGCTATATCGCTTTGAGTTGCTGTGCAGTTATCACCGGTCGTCATAGAACATAATACCCGTTCCCAGGCGGCCCCCAGCGGCGTGCTTTTGGTTAGCCATACGCTATCAAAGCCGGAGCATGTCACATTATTGTTAATTGAAGCCATAAATATTTTGGAACAATCGGGCGTCGGAGCAATATCACTCAGGTTGCTGATGCATGTATCGATCAGCGACAGCTGCGCCCACGTTTTACCGTTATTAATGCTCTGTGAGAAAGCGGACTCGTCAAGTGGCCGTCCCACAAGATACGCATTCGTCCAATTTACGCCAGCGGTTAGAGCACCCGTGCTGGCTGTTCCTGCAAATGCAATGGAACCATCCTTTGACCAGGCTACGCGGGCATTCCCGTATGAAGTCCCACTGCAATTAGCGATTCCAGCCCCTCCTGTGGGGGGCTTGATGGCAGGATACCAGCAAGGGACTACACACACAAAAGGTGTATCGGTAAACCATGTCATAACGGAGGCAGAACACGCGTTGCCGAGAACTTCACCCGCCAGCAATTTGCCCGAAGATGGGGTGCCGTAATAAGCAATGCTGGAAATTCTTTTTGAAGCGGTAGCAATCATTAACTGGCTGCCTGCAGCATCGTCAAAACGATAGATTCCCGCCGAAGTAACAGGGCAGTCTATGCAGATAAAATATCTGCGCACAGTTGCAATTTGGCTGCTATAACCGTCGGGCAACGATAGGTCTGCTGATATTATCTGATTTGCCAACGGGGAAGTGCTTGCGCCTTTCGTAGTGATCTCAATCGACTGCTGGTATATTGCAGTCCAGTTGGTCACATTTGCTACGATATCCCGGACACCTGCAGTCAAATAGGTTCCGTGCACGTCTGAGTAAACTGCTATTATTGTATTGTCATTAGAATAGCCGGGAGAAAACTTGAGTGACATAACATCTCCGCTAAGTTCCTGCTTCGCCCAGCTAAATAGTCGCTGACTATTCATTGCCCAGACGTTGCCTGCACCAATTCCAGATCGAGTCCCGATTGCCACATCCCGACTATCCCCGGCAATTGAAGAAACGGCTACAGAACTTATGGACGATAACACAGGGCAAAGCGAGTTAACCCACGTAGTGCCTCCGTCCTTCGAAAGCCAAACCTCCCGTGGCAAATTACCGGTGTTATTGTTTGTTATCACCACAATGAAATCGACGTCATCGGGTGCGATGGCGATATGCCACACATGAAAGTTAGCTTGCTCAGCACCCGACATTGTGTTGAAAAGATATTTCCCTATGTCGTCGCTCCAGGAAATTCCGCCATCCAATGATTTTAATAATGCCTTTCTTCCTGTAACACTATCCGCCCACGGGATATCAACTGCATAATAGGTCTCACCATCTGATCCAATCACCATGCCGTTAACTTCAGACGGGCTCAGGATGTCGTTCTTGCCGGATACGGAACCTGGAGTATCCATTTGATACCATCTGAACTGAAGATCATGGGCAAATACGGGTACCGGTATTATCAGTCCGGCAAGCGAAGATATAATTAAAGAAATCAACATCGTGATCCGATGATACTTGAGCGCTTTCATTTTAATCTCCATATTCGGTAATCTGGAATAAAAAATCCCCGACTCCAGAGAGCCAGGGACTAATTTACAAAACGCACCCCCAATACTCCGCGGAGGCAATTAATAAACTAACGGGTTGGCGTTCTGGCTTTCACAGCAGGCGGGACTGTGACGGAATTGCACCGTCTTGCTCTCCAATTAAGCTCCCGGTCACCCGGTAGCACCCGATAGTTTAGTTATCTAAAAAGAATTAACCATCAGGTAATAACATGATGTGTTTTCTCCTATTGTTATTTGGGCTCTCCAAATATCTCGGGATGTATCATTGTAGATACTTCTATCAGTCCATCCGCTATTCTAGGCCCGGGGCGCTCAATCAGATTGGCATCGCTAATCTTGTATATGCGGTTGTTAAGCATGGCATCCACTGTATATAGTCTCACTTCATCTTTTATTCCTTTGTAGACAACATCACCGGTAGTTCCCATGCCCGAGACAAAAATGACCTGTGGATTTTTTGTAAGTACGGATTCCAGTGACACAGCTCTGGATTTTTCGAAGTCCGCCTCATAAATATTGGTTCCACCTGCCTTCCTGATTACGTCATTAATATAGGTATTTCTTCCCATTGTCCATATCGGATCATGCCAGTTGACATACAATACTTTTGGCTGTTGTGCAGAGCTCAAGTTTTGTGTCTTTGAAACGACGCTGTTTATTTTTAAGTTCATCTTATCCAGTACGCGCGATGCTGCTCCGGTTTTCCCTGTGATTTTCCCCAGGACGAATATATCATTCACAATTGAATCAATTGTCAATGCTTCAGTTACAAAAACGGTCATCCCCAGTCGTTCCAATGCGGGCAGAACTGTTTTTTCCTGGATGGATTCTGCCACTATCAAATCGGGTTGAAGGGAAATAAGTTTTTCCAGGTCGGGGTTCAAATAACTGGCCACTCGTGTTTTTGTTTTAGCTGCATCAGGATAATCGCAGTAGTCGGTAACCCCTATTATGCTGTCACCAAGTCCCAGCGCAAAAAGAATCTCAGTATTACTGGGCGCCAGCGAGACTATTCTTTTTGGCAGGCTGGAGATTACAACCTTTCTGCCGATATCATCGGTGACTGTGAGTGGGAAATCAGGCAATATTTCGATATCTGCCTCAGCAGGTATTTCCTTTAAAACCTTATCGTCGGTTGAACCGGATGAGATGCTGGTATCACCTGTTGGCGGTGTGTTATTAATATCTCCGGGTATTGCTGGGCTGAGGCAGGCAAGTGAAAGAGGTAATAATATCACGAGCAAAACCAAGGCATGTAAAATATTTTTTACCATTTGCATCTCCCTAATAAAAACCCCCGCTGCCCTTCAGCAGCGGGGGTTTTTCACACAACAATTATGGCCCCCGTCCACTGCGAAGGCATCCGAGATCATGGCAGGCGTTCTGACTATCACAGCAGGCAGGGCTGTAACGGACTTACACCGTTTTGCTTTCCAATTAAGCCTGCAATCACTTGCAGGCGCCATGAATACTATTCTATTGTCCTGTCATTATATTCAGGACCGAATAAACATGTCAAGATATACCTTTCTCAATGCCATTATTAATGAAAATCAATCGAATGGAGGCTGTTAAAAAGAGGGAGGGGCGGCTTACGCCGCCCCTCCCGTGCTATCGAGTGCCGATGAAGTGGTGATTACACCCTGCGGGTTTTGAAGACGAGGATGAGGGTGACGATCA
>CAYVBI010000166.1:0-4698 GCA_964448985.1 uncultured Dehalococcoidales bacterium | reverse complement strand
AGGCAGCCATACAAACGGCGTACGAGTGCCCGAATTGTTATCTGGATCTTTCTGACTGGAATTACGACCTGCCCAATATGAATGAATTTGTGGCCAAACTCGCTGCGATGAGAGACGCTCTTGGCGCCGAGCGCATATTTTTTTCAAGTGACCAGATTTCCGGCCCACGCTTTTGTGGAGAGAAGTCTACGCTATCGCAATGGGTAAATTTCTTCAAGAACCTTCCTGAACAGGCTCCTAACTATGGGTACCATTTCACCCAGAGAGAAGTTGATTTGATTCTGGGAGGCAATGCTCAAAAATTATTTAGCTTGCCTGCCCCTGCAAAGAAATAGATCAAATGTGGCAACCTGACCCGTTTTACTTAGGAAAACAAGAATCGGACGTAGACCTAAATATACTTATTGCTCTTTGCCTGAACAGAATAGAATAATCAGTGTGCAAATACTAAGGAGGTTTCCATAGTGGGTTTACTTGATGGAAAGGTTGCAGTGGTCACCGGTGCTGGAGGTGGCCTGGGCAAAGCGGAGTCATTGCTTTTTGCATCCGAAGGCGCCAAAGTAGTAGTAAATGATCTTGGCGGAAAAACGGATGGTACAGGAGCGTCCACTACACCTGCTGACGTAGTTGTTGCCGAGATCAAGAAAATGGGGGTAGAGGCAGTGGCCAACTATGACTCGGTGGCTACCTGGGAAGGTGGGGAACGTATCATTAAGACCGCAATTGATGCATTCGGCAGGATCGATATATTGGTTAACAACGCCGGCATCGCACGTAATCGTATGATTTTCAATATGACAGAGGAAGAGTGGGATATCGTGCAGAGAGTACACCTGTATGGGCATTTTTACTGCGCCAGACATGCCTGCACATTTTTCCGCCAGCAGAAATACGGCCGTATTATAAATACGTCATCTCAGACGGGTCTGGGTAACATGGGGCAGGCTAACCTGGGACTGACCAACTACAGCGCTGCCAAGGAAGGTATCGTGGGCTTCACGCGTACTGTGGCATTAGACATGGCCAAGCACGGAGTAACCTGTAATTGTATACGCCCGATGGCCGCAACACGCCTAACCATCACACCAGATATGCAAGCTGCTATCGAGAAAGGTTCAAACCAGGAACCCGGCGATACGGGAAGCGGTCTCGACGCGGAGATCAGGAGAATGTCTCCCGCACATATCGCATCTCTGGTTGTTTATCTTGCCACGGATGCTGCCGCAAATATAAACGGTAAAAGCTTCATGGTAGGTGGAGGTGAAATCGGATTGTACTCTGAGCCGGAAATCGTATCGAGCATTTTCAAGGATGGCACATGGACTGTGCAAGAGCTCGTGAATATCATGCCTAAGAGCATTACCAAAGGTCTACCGGCATTGGCTTAATCGAAATTGAAATACCAACTATTTAAGGAAAACGCTCTTCGTAAAAAGTGACTATTTTCTACGCATTTGATTTAAACGATAAAACGAATTATAAAAGGAGAAATGAGATGGAAAATGTAATCGTCATCGGGGCCGGGTACATGGGTGGCGGCATCGCCCAGGTTGTAGCACAGGGAGGCTATCGCGTTTATCTGTATGATTCCAATCCAGAAGCTATTGAGAAATCCCTCGGCCAGATCCGCTGGTCAACTGAGAAGCTGGAGAGCAAGGGGCAGCTTAAAGATACTGCAAAAGCAGTGCAGGAAAGGATAAGTACGACACCTGATCTTACCATCGCTGCAAAATGTCAGTGGGCTATTGAAGCAGTTTATGAAGACATGGAACTTAAGAATAATATATTCAAAGAACTGGACAATATCTGTCCGAAGGAAACCATACTTGCCAGTAATACATCCAGTATACCTATTACAAGATTGGCTTCCGGCGCCAAACACCCTGACAGGATTGTGGGTGTGCACTTCTCAGGTCCCGTGCCGCTGATGCCGCTGGTAGAGGTGATCAAGGGCGATAAAACCTCCGATGCTGTTTTCAAGGCAAGCCTTGATTTCGTCGTTGCATTAAATAAATATCCGGTGAAGGTGATGAAGGATATACCGGGTTTTGTAATGAACCGCGTCAGCAGCGCAGCTTTCCGCGAAGGTTTTGATCTGGTGGCAGCAGGCATTACAACCGTGGATGATGTTGATATGAGCATGAAATGGGGTGTCGGATGGCGCGTGGGGCCCTTCGAAATAGCCGATAACGCCGGATTGGACACCTACCTGCGCGTTAGCAAAGCTTATAAGGCACTGGGGGATGAATCCTTCGCACCGAGACCACTGCTGGAAAAGATGGTTCAAGCGGGACGCCTCGGCAGGAAAGCCGGAAAAGGCTTCTACGACTATACACCGGACGGCAAGAAAACTCCATTTGATATTACGAGTCTGAAGTAATTGCTTGGCATTTAAATTAGACGCATCTCTCCAGTATATGAATGCACATAGCGGCTTCTTCGACTCCGATATTTCCGCCGCCGTTCTCGGCTAAACCGATTTTGACATTCTCCACCTGGCGCTTACCGGCGTCTCCGCGCAATTGCAATACAAGCTCGTATATTTGAGCGAGCCCGGAGGCGCCGATTGGATGGCCGCGGCACTCCAGACCACCACTGGTGTTGATCGGTTTCTTGCCGCCAATCTTTGTCGCGCCCGATTCTGCATAAATACCACCTTCACCCATCGGGCAAAATCCCATAGCCTCAGCCTGGTGCAGCTCACCCCAAGCTGTGGCATCGTGAAGCTCAGCAACGCCGACGTCTGCCGGTACGATCCCGGCCATATCATAGGCCTGCTTAGCCAATCTTTCGCCGATATCCTCACCGTCCAGCGATCTATCACTTCCCTGTCCCATCACAGAAGCCATAATCTTAACCGGTCGGTTATTATTCAGCTTTTTTAAATATTTCTCCGAGCATATTATGGCGGCCGCCGCGCCATCACCCACAGGTGAACACATTGCCCTGGTAAGGGGATAGGCCACTGACTTATCTGCCAGGACTTCTTCTACTGTCATCGATTGCTGATATTGAGCAAGCGGATTCAATGAACCGTGCAGGTGGTTCTTTGAGCAAATCACCGCTAACTGGCGCTGTGTTGACCCGAATCTATCCATATGCCACCGGGCTCCCATGGCATAAGCATCCATGAAGATGCTTCTGCCCTCGCCCGGCGCCGACTTATCTTCGGGTATTTGAATTTGAATCATCTTATTGATGCTGGTAATCATCTCAATGTGTTTCTCGAAGTTTTCCACGTCCATGCAGGATGCGTATGCAGCAAGCGATAATGCTTTATTGGGATTGCTGATCTTCTCCGAACCCAGGGCGATAGCTATATCATACATGCCGGCACGGATGCCGGTATAAGCAAGGTGCACGGCTGTTGAAGCACCGGCACAGGCGTTTTCTACATTGGTCACGGGTATTGTATCGATACCCATACCGCGCATGATGACCTGCCCCCGAATAGAGTGCTGGTTCGAGAACATACCCCAGAAAGAGTTGGAGAAGAAGGCGGCCTGCAGTTCACGTTTACCCACCCCTGCATCATGCAGAGCCAGGTTTGCAGCGTCTTCAGCCAGAGTGCGTACGCTTTTATCGGGAAACCTGCCGAATTTGGTCATGCCGATACCGATAATGTAGACATTAGACATATTGAGATAAGCCTCCTTTAGCAACACTTCATCCTGAATGGCTCAGCCCTGGTAAAATATGCGTGACACGCGACTTATCGGACTCCCGGGCGTGGCCGTTCTGTTTGCTACTTGTTAATCCTCGTATTCCTTTACACTATTACAAAATCTTTCAGTGCCTCGATGGACGTTAACTGTATCGTTTATTTACCCGTGAATAAATTCCTCGGATTATCCACCATGATGGTATTGATCTGCTTGTCGGTGACTCCCTTCTCTTTAAGAGCAGGTAGTATGGTCCGGGATACATAATCGACACGCCAGTTGCTCAGCATAGCCACTATCTCGGGAGGGGCAATATCACGCAATGAACGCCCACACCAGAAGTTGACCGTATCGTGGGATAACATTATTTTGTCCGCATACCCCAGTTTGCATAACTCGGCGATATTATTAATACAAGCTTCGTCCTGCGTATATAGGATCATCCCCATGCGGTCAAAACCAACGTAGAATCCCTTATCAACGATTGCCTTGTGATAATTTATATCGGTGGAGTTGGATACATGGCCAATCAAAACTTTCTTATTGTCGGCGCCTTCCTTGATAAACAGGTCAGCCTGCGCAATCCCGGGATTCGGGCCTTCTGTATGTGTTATTATCGGTACACCGGTTTCTTTCTGTGCGATAACCGCAGCTTTAAATATGCTTTCCTCATAAGGAGTAACGGTTTCACTGGATGCGACCTTGATAGCGCCGGCCTTCACACCCGTTTTACCAATTCCGACATTAATCTCCCTGCAGAATAACTCTGCCATCATCCTGGGCATGTCTTTAACAAACATGGTCTTTGCAACCCAGTAGGTGGTTGCTCCCGTGGCACTGTTAAACAGGCCTGTAACACATATAATGTTTATCCCCGACTTCTTGGCCAGTTCTTTATATAGTTCGGGGTCCCGTGTATAGTCATTCGGTGTGCAGTCGACGATAGTAGCTATACCGACTTCTTTGGCAGCCTTGCACACTTCGAGATTGTCCTTCAACGCGGCCTTTCTGTCATACGGGTACATTGTTTCATCCG
>CAYVBI010000165.1:0-4704 GCA_964448985.1 uncultured Dehalococcoidales bacterium | reverse complement strand
GGCCGCTTGCCAGCGCCACCCGGGGCGCGGCGTGGGATCTCGTATCCCGGCCTATGCCGGAGCTGTACTCGGCGTACTCGGGGCTTGAAACATTTTCGGCGCGCAGCGCGTTGTCCTCCTGCAGGAAGATCGATAGGTCGTGCAGCATCTCGGTTTGCGCCGCCTCCCAGAGCAGGGGATGGCCGGTTACTCCTCGCCTGCCGGCGTCTGTGAACTCATCCATGGCAATCCCGGTGAGCAACGCCAGATGTTTTTTCTGCCAGGGATCTCCGTAGGCCGGCACGATTCCGGCGAATGAGCACTCATTGATGAACCTTTCAAGCACCCTGTGGAGCAGCGAGCCGCGCTCCATGGGATCGATCTCCAGCAGGTCCTCGGGCGGATCGAGCACCGCTATGTTGAGGATGTTCTCCAAAAAATATTTAAAGGGGCAATCCGCCCATTTCTCCAGGCGCGTGGCGGAAAAAGCGGCGCCGTCCCTGATGCTCAGCCTTTTGCTGATGTTCCTGGCCCCTGCCAGGTTGCCGTCCCAGGCGGTGAAGCCGGGGCTGCTGCGGGCGTCCTCCATGGTCAGAACGCGCCTGCCGGCGCTGCCCGGCGGATTAAGGAAGTGGTCCCGGGCCGGCCTGCCCGTCCTGCACCAGCGCGCCAGGCTGTTCATCTCATAATCGCGCAGGTCGGCGAAGGATATGCTTTCTGCCAGCTTCAATCCGTGCTGGGGCGATTCGACGATGGTGAGCCAGGGTCGGCTACCCATCTTCTCCAGCTCCGACGTGCTCAACGGCCCCCCGCTCAGCGCCGATGCCGCGGCAACGAACCACGGCGAAGGATACTGAGCGCGCTCACCTGCGGCCGTTGCCCTGGGGTAGGACAGGATGCGCTTTTGTCCCGCGGCCAGCGCCTCGAGGAAAAGCCTGCGCTCATCCATCCTGCGCTCCGCCCTCAAGGGCAGGGCGTCTTCCCCGTCCAGCGAGGCGCGCACGGAGTCGGGCAGTACGGCATCGTCGGCGTTGGCCGGGGGAAAGGCGCCCTCCGCCATGCCCACGATGTAAACGACATCGAAATCCATGCACTGCGCCATTTTGAGAGGGGCGGCGAAGACACCCTTCCCCACCTTGCCCAATTTATCGGTCGCGGCGGCCAGCATATCGTCCAGCATCTGGCGGAATGAGGATAGAGTGGCGCCATCCTCGATGGTGTCGAGCCCCTTCATATCGCCGATGATCTCACGCACGCGCTCCGGAGACTCCCGGTCGGCCTCGGGCCAGTCATCCGGCCTGTGGGCGAACTTCTTCAACATGGACAGAGCCCAATCCGCGAACTCGCTCCAGCGCCTGCCGTCTGCGGGCGGCTTCTGCGAGGCAACTTCGCCGACAAATTCTAATAGTCTGGCTGCGGATTCTACCTGCCCTTCCTTGCCCGCGATACGGGCGGGGCTGGCCTCCTCGTCCGACCGCAGGTCCTTCAGTTCGGCCTTCTTGCCTTCAATGTAGCCGGCCAGGCGTTCGGACCAGGACCTGCGGCCTGCGACAATACCGGCCTCCTGGGATATCACCTCCCAGCGGACCAGCTCGAACGATGCCGGGTAGAGTCCCTCGTTCACGGTTACAGGCGCCTCGGCGATCCAGTGCATCAGGCGGGCACGGTCAAGATCGCCGGCCAGCACATCCAGCAGCCCGGTCAGCAGCCTGCCCGCCGGCGTATCGCGCAGCGGCCTGGGGGCGGGCCCGGAAAGCGGGATGCCGGCGGCGGAGAACTGGCTTTCGATAATGGATGCATAGGGGTCGGCGTTGCGGTAAAGCACGGCCGCGCGGTGGAAGGGCATGCCTGCTTCGGCGTCCTGAATGATACGGCGCACCGCCCAGCGCACCTCCTCGGTCGCGCTCGGCGATACCAGCAGGTGGCCGGCGCCTGCATTTCCGTCTTCGAAGGAGGGACGGGTTTGAGCCGTCACTCCGCACCGTTTCAGCTTATCGGCCTCCAGCAGCGCCGGCTTATCGATCTCCATCTCTCCTGTGAGCGGAAGAATAACCTCGCACAGCCCGGCCCGGGCCAGGGCTGCGATGAGGTCCCTCTCGGAGCGCGTGAAGTGGGGAATGCCGTAGAAGATGATGAAGCCCAGGTCGCGCAGGACTCCGCCGGCAGAGCCGTCCTCTATTGCAGCGGCGGCCGCCCGGTAGAGGTCCTCTCGCGTGTAAAATTGCTTTACGCGGCCTCTGTATTTCCTGTACCAGTCTACGACCTGGCGAATCACCTCACCGGAAGCCTCGAGACTGCTTAAATTGCTCTCGGATACTCCGTCCAGCTCGCTGAAAGTCTGCCGCAGGTACAGGTGGAATTGCGGGTGATTGGCCACTGCGCCCAGGGGCGGCCTGTCCGCCATGTCGCGGGCGTAATGTCTGACCACCGCCAGGCGGATCATCGGCGTGAGCGGGGATTTGCCCCGCGCCGCCAGCGAAGGCGCGCCCAGGTATTCGGCCAGGCGCGGCAGGGCCATAAAGCGGACGTTGACCAGCCCTCTGTCCTCAACCATTCTGCGGCGCAGCGAAAGGCCGGCATAGGTGGTGGGCACGATGATGGTAAGCGGCGATAGATCGCTCTTTTTGTGCTTTGTAATGAGTGTATTTAACAAGGACTGTCCCTATCGGCAGATTTCCATGGCCTCCCGGGTAACAAGGATCAAAAATGCAGCATCTTATAGGGTGAGGGCAGCCAGATGTATACGAGTATCAGCGCGGCCATATATACAAGCCAGCCGAAGATGCACGTGGCCGTAGCCCTGCCCGTGTCGAATTCAAGGGTTTGTTTTACCGCGATCACGCCGGAGGCCAGCGTCCAGATGCCGGAAAGCGCCAGCATGAGCCATCCCAGCATGGGGATAAAGGTCAGGATGCGCAGTATACCCGGAGAGTTGGCCATGCCCAGAGTGCGGGTCAGCTCGGCCAGGCTGGTCTTCTCGGGTCCCCGCAGGAAGGTAGTGCCGCAGAAGAAGGTGATCAGCACCCAGGCGTACCATCCGGCCAGCGAGGCCAGGAACCCGCTCAACAGCCCCCAGAGGAACCAGATGGCGCCCGCACCACCTATGACGGCGGCCAGACCCAGGCCGATGCCCGTGGCGACGCTGACTATAAAGGCCACCATGATGGCGTGTGCCAGGGCATCCTCCTCGGTCTCCATCTCCTCGAAGAAGCCGGAATCCAGCCTGGCGGCCCGCATCATGCGGTTGAGCAGCTTTCTCCATATCTCCATGCTAATCCTCTCACTCCCGGTGCGCCCGGGCTTATTATAGCAGTTTGCACTGCCCGGCAGCGTGACCGGCCGGGCCGTTAAATTTGTTTCAGGCTACTGGGGGGTGTTAAAATATCTGCTGTTTTATGTGACCGCAATCCGGCGTCGCTATTTTTCTGAAAGGACTGGCTACTCATGACTGACTTCAACCGCTTCTTTGCGCCGCGTTCGCTTGCTTTCCTGGGCGCATCGACAGACACCAAGAAATGGGGATTTCGAATCCTGGCCAATGTGCTCACCGGTGGCTTCCAGGGCAAGATATACCCGGTCAATCCCAGGGGCGGCGAGGTGCTGGGGCTTAAGATTTACAGCAGCATCGCAGAGATACCGGAAGTCCCGGACCTTGCCATTATCGTAGTTCCACCCACAGCCATGGTTGAAACCATAAAAGAATGTGTCGCCAAGGGCATAAAGGCCGGCGTCGTGGTGACCGCCGGGTTCGCAGAGGTAGGCAGTGACGGGGCGGCGGTGCAGGAAGAGATCGTGCGTGTGGCAAGGCAGGGCGGCCTCAGGCTGGTCGGTCCCAACTGCTTCGGTATACTCAGTCCGTCGGCCAAACTTTACGCCCAGATGCCGCCCATCTTCCCGCCGGATGGACAGATGGCGGTCGTCTCCCAGAGCGGAAACGTGGGACTGACCATAGCGCGCCGGGGGATGTCCATAGAATTCGGATGCAGCCGTTTGGTCAGCATCGGCAACGAGGCTGACCTGCGGGCCGAGGATTTCCTGGAGTACCTGGCCGGCGACGAACATACCAAAGTGATACTCAGCTATATCGAGGGTTTCAAGGACGGGCGCAGGTTCTTTGAGATAGCAAAAAAAACCAGTCTGAAAAAACCCATTGTAATGATCAAGGTCGGGGATACAGAGGCCGGCGCCTCGGCGGCCAGGTCGCATACCGCCGCCCTCTCCGGCTCCGCCGAGGTATTCAACGGCATCAGCCGGCAGGCGGGCATCGTAAGGGCCAACAACCTGCAGGAGTTGATGAACCTGGGCTACGGCTTTCTCTGCCATCCCATACCGCGGGGGCGCAGGGTGGGCATCGCCACGCTGGGAGGAGGCTGGGGTGTGCTGGCCGCTGACGCCTGCGCCAGGCTGGGATTGGATGTGATCAAGCTGCCGGAGGATGTAATCAAGGAGCTGGACTCCTTTTTGCCCGGGTGGTGGAGCCGCAACAATCCTGTGGACCTGGTGGCCGGGTCGGCGGATAACATCATCAGGGTGACGGACATACTGGCCAGATGCGATGCCACGGACAGCGTCCTGGCCCTGGGTGTGCCCTTTCCACACTTCGCCCGGGTGGGTCTCCCCACCAACGAGGAAGAGAAGAAGAAGTTTTTCGAGTTCGTCGTCGAATCCTACATCAAGTCCTTCCGCGAGATGAGGGCCATATCCGAGAAATACGATAAGCCCGTC
>CAYVBI010000164.1:0-4770 GCA_964448985.1 uncultured Dehalococcoidales bacterium | reverse complement strand
CGATGCCGGGGTTACTGTCATAGACGATTCCGGCAGGTTCGTAATCAGTCTCCTTGCGGGGCATATCGGCGGCGCCAACGCGCTTGCGCTGAAAATTGCCTCGCTCATCGGCGCACAGCCCGTAATTACCACTGCTTCGGATACCAGGGGGTTCGCCTCCCTGGATTTGCTGGCCGTAAAGTTCGGCTGGAAGCTGGAAAGCAGCCGCAACCTGACACGTGTAAGCGCCGCGCTGATAAATGATGAAGCCGTCGCTCTGTTCCAGGACGCGGGCGATACATCCTGGTCTGCGGGAGACCTGTCTCCTAAGGTCCGTGTCCTCGAGGATTTAGGCGCGCTCAAGGATTCCGGTCTTAAGGCTGTCATCGTCATCACCGACCGGTCAGTGGCGAAAGACGATCTAAAAATTCCATCCGTCGTTTTCCATCCTCCCAGCCTGGTGGTTGGCATCGGGTGCAATCGCGGAACAGCATGTGATGTTATAGAACAGGCTGTATCCGAAATTTTCTCGAAAAACGGGCTCTCGCTGCAAAGTATACGAAGCCTTGCGACTGCAAGCTTGAAACGAAATGAACCCGGCCTTTTAGAATTCGCGCGAAAACATGACCTGCCTGTTGAGTATTTCGATAAAGAGGAGCTGGCTGCAACACGGTTTCCATCCGAACCGTCTGCAGCCGCCCTGAAACATATAGGCCTGCCGTCGGTCTGCGAAGCTGCGGCAGTCCTGGCGGGAGATGGAAACCTGATCGTTCCCAAGTCCAGGTTCTATGCCCAGGTCACCCTGGCTGTATCACGCATTCTTTCCCTCGATTCTCAGCGGAAGGGCAAGCTATTCATCGTCGGGATAGGCCCTGGGGATGCCGCTCACATGACCGTGAGAGCGAGGCAGGCCATCTCGGAGAGCGGAACCGTGGTAGGTTATAAAACATATATAGATTTGTGCGCCCCCTTGCTGGCCGGAAAAGACATAATGTCCGGTGCCATGGGACAGGAGGTGGAACGTGTCAATCTGGCCATCGACCTGGCTGCCCGGGGCAAGACGGTGTCCCTCATCTCCAGCGGTGACCCCGGCATATACGGCATGTCCGGCCTGGCGGCTGAGATCCTATTGAATAAGCATGCGGATATCGAGGTCGAGATCGTGCCCGGTGTGCCCGCTATGGTATCGGCTGCTTCCCTGCTGGGCGCTCCGCTCAATATCGACGTTGCCTCCATCAGCCTCAGCGACCATCTGGTGCCATGGCCGGACATCGTCCGGCGTATCGAGAGCGCGGCGGAAAGCGATTTTGTCATCGCCATTTACAATCCTAAAAGCAGGGCCCGCAGGGGCCATCTTGCAAAGGCCAGGGAAATAATACTGGGGCGCCGCCGGCCTTCGACGCCGGTGGGAATCGTCTCTAATGCTTATCGGCCCGGGCAGACCGTGACCATCGCCAGCCTGGAGACAATGCTGGACCACCCGGTCGATATGGACTCCCTGGTCATCATTGGCAATTCGACCACGCAGGTCTGCGGAGACCGTTTGATCACCCCTCGCGGCTATAGCAACAAATATAATCTGATTGAAAAGAAGAAACGCAGACGCCAGGTAAATGCACCACTGGAGCCAGGTTGAAGGCCATACTCATAGCCGGGACGGCCAGCGGGGTAGGCAAAACATCCATCGCAACCGGCCTTATGGGAGCGTTGAGATGCAGCGGACTCAAGGTCCAGCCATTTAAGGCAGGGCCCGATTATATTGATCCCGGCTATCATAGTAGTGCTACCGGCAAGGTATCGCGTAACCTGGACACCTGGATGTTGTCCGCCAATTCCGTCCTTGAACTGTTCAACCGGGCTGCACGCGGGTCCGACATCGCGGTCATCGAGGGGGTGATGGGCCTTTATGATGGCCGCACAGCTACCAATGACGAAGGCAGCACCGCCGAACTGGCAAAACTGCTCAAAGTGCCCGTGCTGCTGGTTGTGGATAGCCGGAAGGGGGCGCGCAGTCTCGCAGCGATAGTGAAGGGATATCGGGACTTCGATCCAGGGGTCAACCTGGCCGGCGTAATACTAAATGGAATAGGGAGTGACCGCCACCTTGACCTGTGTAAAGAGGCTATTGAACACTATACAGGTCTTCCCGTCATCGGCCATCTGCCCCGCCGCCCTGATCTCGCGCTCCCCGAGCGCCATCTGGGGCTGGTGCCGACAGCCGAAAGGCCGCCTGGTGACGAATTCATGGAATCGCTTATCTCGCAGTGCCGGTCCACGCTGGATATCACCGCAATTCTCCGTATTTCCGGGCAGGCTGCTGTGCCGCAGATTGAACCATCCCTTTTCCCTTCCACTAAAATGTCCGGGATAACTAAAATCGGCGTTGCCAGGGACAGGGCATTCAGCTTCTATTATAAAGATAGTCTTGACCTCCTGGAGGAATGGGGCGCCGGCATCGTTAACTTCAGCCCTCTTTCGGATTTGAAGGTCCCCGACGGCGTTTCCGGACTTTACATCGGGGGAGGCTTTCCTGAAATTTATGCGGCAGAACTGGCCTCTAACACGGCGATGATCGGTTCCATCAGGGCGGTGGCGCAAAGCGGCATGCCCATCTATGCCGAGTGCGGCGGCCTGATGTACCTCTGTGAATCGATGCTCGATCTTGAAGGGGTAGAACACCGCATGGCAAACATCATACCTGTTAAGGTGCGCATCGATAGGCCGCGTCTGAGCCTGGGCTACCTCACCGTGCGGGCCCTTGAAGACAGCGCCCTGCTCCTTCAGGGTGAGACAGTGCGCGGACATGAATTCCACTGGTCCGTACTATGCGAAGGCGGCAATAGCAACGCCTATGAGGTGGTCGGCACGGGGAGAAGGGAGGGTTTCCATATCGGAAATACGCTTGCTTCTTATATACATTTACATATGGCCGCCGCGCCCGGCATGGCGCAACGTTTTATTGAGTCTTGCCGGTCATGGCACAGCTCCAAACGCTAGGACAGTTACTGTGTGATGACGGTCACTATACTCAGATATTGAACAGGCGTGCCGTATTTTCCCTGGCCATCAAGGACAGCTCGACCTGGTCAATGCCTTTAATAGCGGCTGCGGCTTTAAGGCTGCGAACCACGTCGGACGGCTGCGAGCGGTAGCGTTGCTCCCTGCCGTAGTGGACCGGGCAATCGGTCTCCAGCAGCAGCCTTTCCGACGGCGCTTCCCTGACGGCGCGGCGGTGCTCGTCGTGGTACTCAGCAGCCGGCGTGGCCGAGATATAATACCCTGCTTCGATCAGCTCCGTTAGCGTGCTGGAGAACCCAGTATACCAGTGGAAGACCAGCCTCTTGATCCCGGCGGCTACGACCTCGTGCAGCGCATCCTTCCAGGCGTAGCGGCTGTGCAGCGAGACCGGCTTATCATGGCGCAGGGCCAGTGCCAGCAGCCGTCGCAACACCTCCTTTTGCATATCCTTGCCCGCTGTTTTAAGCACCCGTTTGTCATAGTCCAGGCCGACCTCGCCCAGCGCGGCCGCCCTGTGCAGGTTTTCTGAGATGAAGCTGATGTTCTGCTCAAGTTGCGCCTCATCCAGCCTGCCGATGGCCCAGGGATGCAGGCCGAGCGCAGGGTAAACATATCCGGGGTAGCGAGAGGATAGCTCCAGATTTTTATTGTTGGAGCTCAGGTCCTGTCCCACGGCGATGATGCCGGCCACGCCCGCAAGCCTTGCTCTCCCGATGGCGGAATCGAGGTTCTCCATTTCATCGAGATGGGCGTGCGTGTCAATGAGGCCGTTCACCCATGCTCCCGATCAGGTCCTCGATGGTGAATTTATATATCTCCTCAGGCTGCAGCATCCCCCTTTCCGTTACCAGTCCCGAGAGCATATCAAGCGGTATCAGGTCGAAGTCCGCCTCTAACTCAGGCAGGCCCGCGGTCAGTCCGCGGGCGTCGATCTTGGATGCCGCGCATACGGCATAGAAAGGACGTTTCTTGCGCAGGGCCGTTTGTGCCAGCTCCAGTGAGGGCGCCCCGTTTATCAGCCATCCGTGAAGCGATACGGTGTCGGCGCCGCATAGCATGAGGTCCGCGCGTGCGGCCTGCCAGACTATTTGATTATCGGGCACTATTCTCCCGCCGATGCCCGACTCCTGCAGGCGGCGCAGGGCCAGCTCACCGTAGGATGCCTTTCTGTGACGCGACTCGACGGCCAGCACTTTGAAGTCTTTGCCTCCGCGCCGGGCCAGCTCCAGGGCGCTACAGACAGCTGAGCTGTAGCTGCAGATCATGACGACGCTGCGTCTGCCGACGAGCACGGCCGCGTTGCGCGCCGCTGCAACCTCGGATTTTTTATAATGCTTTATCAAGCGTTCGGCGATGCTGAAGGCAGCCTTTTTCAGCCGCTGAGGCGACCTTGATGTCGCAGCGGCTGACTTGATCTCGTCCTGATAATGAAGGGCATAGTTGGCGATGGAAGCCATAGAGGGGCGCGCGCTCAGCAGCGCGCTGACGACACCGGAGAGAGATGCCAGGAGTTTTTCCGTGCTGTCAGCCGGGTCCAGCGAAGCTGCCTCGCGCAGTATCTCGAGCGCCTGCACGGTGAGCCATCCCGCCCCGTGTTCCCTGTCCTTTTTAAGGGCGTTGATGCTTTTCCTGAGAGCGATCATCATACGGCAGAATTATACCTTAAATCTGATTATGGCTTACACGTGCAGCTCGATGATATCGTTGTCGCGCAGCACATGTTCGGGTCCGACGCGCTGGCCGTCGAACTTGCCGGAGCCCCAGATCACGGCA
>CAYVBI010000163.1:0-4783 GCA_964448985.1 uncultured Dehalococcoidales bacterium | reverse complement strand
TTTACAGGGCTCCCATGCTTATATACTCGAACGATTCGGCAAGGGAAACAAGCCCGCCGTACCCATCAGCCTGGTGAACCTGGAGCTGGCAGGTCAGAACGGGACCATGGTCTACTGGAAAAAGGATGGTCAGTTCTTGATATTTTACGCAGCCGATGCCGGCCTTGCGGAGCGGCTGGGCGCAGCCTGGAAAGCGGTAGCCGGCACGGAGATGGAGCCGCGCCCGGCAATCACTGACGATGCGCAGCGCTTTATGTCCGCAGGGATACCCGCAATCACGGTCGGGAATTCCGGATTACCGGGATTGGGCGAGGGCTCGTTCCACAGCACGGCGGATAACCCGGAACGCGTGAATCCCGACAACCTCAATCTGATGATCAAGACCCTGGAGCTATACATCGAGGGCTATAATCCTAAGTAAGCTGTACGATATAAAAATCGCGCGACGGACTGTGTTTATACAAGATTTATTGCAGCAGTCCCTCAGTTATCTCTACCGCGTCACGAACAAGCTTAGGACAGATCTTCTGAGGGATGCCCTGTTTCATGGCTTCCTTGAACTTGACCCGGTCGCTGATATCGAAACCGAGTATCTCCCTGCATACAATCGACCCGTTGCGAGATTTGAATTCTTCGACAAACTCCTGGACTGCACTGAAGGCCTCCCAGTGTGACTGGGACCCGTCAGCCACGGTCAGACCGTATTTCAAACCGATCACCATGAAGGCGCCGGTTACCGATCCGCAGGCATCGCCCATGTGTCCCATGCCGCCGCCGAAGGCGGCCGCAACTCTGTAAGCCATGATGGGATCCAGGCCGTATTCTTCGCCGAACGAGGACAAAACGGCCTGCGCGCAGTTGAAGCCCTTCCTGAAAGTGGCGCTGGCGATCTCAGATCTGCTCATTACGATACCTCCTCGTGTTATCCCGTTTTTACGCTATCAACCTGCATCTATATGAATCGATAACCGGCCTTCATTTTGAGTTTAAGTACACCGTTTCTATTCTTTCTTATCGCCGGTCCCGCAGCAGCTAGCCCACTTCGCCTTCATTTCAGGAGTAAACCCTGTAGTCCCGCAACAATCCATCATCTTCTCCATCATCTCGGGCGTGAATCCTTTTTCGCCGCAGCAATCCTTCATTTTCTTCATCATCTCGGGATCCATCTTCATCCCGCCGCAGCAATCCTTCATTTTCTCCTCCATACCTGTGCCTGATTTCGCCGTGCTTTCCTTTTCCATTGTCCTGCTCCTTGATTAATTATTTATTACTAACATTCGACATAATTCGAATTATAGCCGTAAAAAAATTATTACTTTTCTACAGACGGGTTGAAAAATTGTATCAATGCTTCGAAAGTTGCCGGGTCGACATAGCATTCTATGCGCTGCCCCTGCCTTCTTGTCTTTATCAGGCCGGCCCTGTAGAGCTCCTTCATGTGATGCGACAACGTAGACGAGGCGATGCCCAAATTGCACCCCAGTTCGCCGATACACTCTCTGGCCTTATCATCGGCGCAGCAAAGCATTTTGTCCGGTCCGCAGCCTGCCAGGTGCATGAAAATCTTCAGGCGGTGCGGATTGGATAAGGCCTTGAATATATCCGCATACTGCGCGTTGCTGAGTGTCCGATGTTTCGACATTTCTCGAATTATAGAACTACTTGCAGACTTTTGTCAAGCCCGCTTGTAAAAAGAGCGCCGGCCGTTGAATTTGAAGGATTGCTCTCTACTTCTTCCACACTTCGCGGAAAATCCTGAGGTAGTTCTGCCCCAATATCTTTTGCACTGATACGCTGTCGTACCCACGATCAACTAAACCCTGCGTAAAGACAGGGAAAAAAGCAAGCGCCGGGAAACCTTCCAGGTTTACCGCTTCGCCGTTGCCAGCAAAACTGTTGTAGTAGTCACCCACCGAAAACGGCAGTGTTTCCAGTTCACGCAGAATGATGTTGCGCGGGTACGCGCCTAACGTAGCCTCTTTATCCGTACCTATGCCCACATGATCGATACCGGCCATATTGACCACGTAATCGATATTGTTAAGAAAATCATCAACTGTAGGTACTACTTTGCCCCCGTCCCAGTTCATCGGTGGATAGGGGGTCAGGCCGATTACTCCGCCATTGGCGGCTACTTTCTTGATCTGCTCATCAGTTATGTTACGTTTTTGCCTGCTGCGTACCTTCGGGTTGGAATGCGAAAAAATGCAGGGTTTCTCGCTCAATTCAATCGCTTCCAGGCTTGATCGCTCGCCGGTATGCGACAGGTCTATAACTATGCCTTTATGGTTCATGGCCTTGATAAGTTCGCGTCCCATCTTGCTCAACCCTGAGTTTGATTCTTCAACACACCCATCCGCGAAGAAATTGCGCTCATTGTATGCCAGGATACAAATGCGCAAACCCAGCCTCTGGAAGACATCAACCATATCCTCAAGGAAGTAATGAGCCAGTGGACGTGCTTCCTGGAAACCTACGATGATACCTACCTTGTCCTCTTTTTTGGCGCGCAAGATATCGTCAACCGTCTCAATGAGCATAAGCTTGGGATCTTTCCTGATCACGGAATAATAATCCGCTATATGAACCAGTGCTCCGTCCCTTAGGTCCGAAGTATCGGGCACAGTGATATTCAGCACCGTGAGACCGGAAGCCTTGAGGCTGTCGTTGTAGCCCTCGCAGAAAAATGAACAGGAATCGATGATAATGGAATCGTAGTGCAGTTTTTTCACTTCTGGGGTGATCTCTTTGCGGTACACCTTTGTTCCTCCTGGTAGTAGTTTTCGCAGCGTGATACTTACCTTGTATCTACCCGCAACGCAGAATAATTATCACATAATCGTCACGGGAATGGAATATTTTCACAGCTTCCTGTATATTATTTACTTTATATCTAAGTATTCAGTATAAAGGAGGGTATTCATGCCGCAAAACATGAGCCGGCAACCTGAAAAAAGTTATCAGACCGGTGGTTGGAAAGCTCACTGGATACTTATTATCTGCTCACTGCTTTACATGATGAATTACATTGACCGGTCCATCCTGACTGTCGTTCTGCAGCCCATGAAGCTGGACCTTGGTCTTACGGATTCTGAGGTCGGTTTAACGGTCACTGTTTTCACGCTCAGTATGGCCGTCTTTTCATTTCCGGTTGCTTATATGGTTGACAGGTGGAGTCGGAAAAAAGCCATATCGGTTATGGCCTTCATCTGGAGCGCTTTTACCCTGGTTACCGGCCTGGCTAAAAACTTCGTCGGTGTGTTGATACCCCGGGCGTTGGTAGGCACGGGTGAAGCCGGATTCACGGCCGGTGGTGTGGCTATGATGACAGCAGCCTATCCCCAGGAAAAGCACGGCAGGATACTGGGTATATTTAATATTGCCATACCGCTGGGGACGGCGCTGGGCACCGTATTAGGCGGCATGATTTCGGTAAAAATGGGTTGGCGCTCTCCATTCTTCATTTTCGCCATACCCGGTGTCATTCTGGCAATAGCTGTGCTATTCCTGAAAGACTACAAAACTGTTAAGTCTACGGGTGAATTTAAAACAGGTTTCATTGATTCGATCGGCTCGTTACTTCGAATCCGTGCCCTGCGTTGGTATTATGTCGGATATGGTATTGCCATGATAATGCTGCAGGCTCAACTAGCTTGGACCGGTGTTTTCATTATGCGTGAACTCAATGTGAAAGAGGACGTCGCAGGTTTGGCAATGGGCGCCCTGGCAATGTTGGGAATATTCGGCGGATTGGCAGGCGGTGTGATATCCGACGTATGGTTCAGGAAAAGCACCCCAAGCCGGTTGCGCCTCCCGGCTATCTCCACCATTGTGGCAGCGGCATGCATGTTTGCGGCTATCTACCTGATAAAAATGAACGTCCTGGCCTGCATTATAGTCGCCGGCTTATACGTGTTTATTTATTTTATGGGTCAACCAGCCCTCGGGGCCGTGTCACAGGAAATAGTACCGCCATCCTATAAGGGATTATCACTCGGGCTGGCAGTGTTTTGCATGTACATGTTAGGTGGAGCCTGGTCGCCATGGTTGACCGGCGTTGTCTCGGATTCACTGGGAGGAGGCACCTATGGGCTTGAGGTTGCGCTCTCTATTTCCTGTCTGGGCGGCATGGTGTCAGGTTTCTGCTACCTTATGGGCTCAAGATATTATAAGGCCGATGAAGCGAAGGTCAAAGACTGGGTTCTTGCTTCAGAAAAATAGCCGGACCTGGCAGAGACTGTATAGCAAAACCCCGTTCTTTTTTGATATATAATGTAACGGCAGGCGCTTCATGGTTTTGAAGGAAGGCCAGGAAGATTTGTATGAAAAAACGACGCTTTATTAAATTCCTGTACTGGACCGGAGCGGTCATAGCCGGATTAATCCTCATCCTGGGGATCACCTATTTAATACTGCCCAAAGGGCCGAGGGAATCGATGACGTTTAACGATACACATAAAGTGGACCGTCCCGCTGTCATCTCATATAACTTCATGGCGGCCACCGGTACACCATGGGCTACGCAGGCTGCGCTGCAGGCAATGGAGGACGGCGGCAATGCCGTGGACGGCGCAGTGGCGGCACTGCTGGCTCTTAACGTTACCTACGGCGAGGCGGCCTCCTTCCCGGGCGTGGCGCCAATACTGATATATGATGCGGAGACAAAGACGGTAGAGAGCTACACGGGCGCCGGGACCGCCCCTGCAAAGGCCACCATCGAGCTGTTCACCTCGCGCGGCTGGAAGACCGTGCCCAAGATGGACATCTGGTCACAGCTTCTGCC
>CAYVBI010000162.1:0-4793 GCA_964448985.1 uncultured Dehalococcoidales bacterium | reverse complement strand
GAAGACCAGCATGTCGTAGATCTCCTCGGGGCAATTAAACATGATGCGCTTGCTTTCCTTGACATCGTGTACCTCGAACTTGAAGCCGACATGCATATTGGCGGAGATAACTAGGCCGATGGTATTGAACGGGTCGCAGAACATCTCGTAGAGGGGCAGATTCCAGGCGCCGGAGGCGGTCTTGTCAGCCATGAAGACGATGACAGGCTCGGCCTCGCGCTCGTTTATCTCCATCTCAGCCACACCGGGGCCCTGTCCTTTGACATTGCCCGAGAAGGCATCGGACAGCAGGTCCTGGCCTGCGCCGTGCAGCTTCAATTTCTTGGCAATTGCCGTGCATCGCTGGAAGGCGTTCCACGACATTTCGTGTATCTTGCGGTTGTCTATGCCCTTATTATGCGTCATGATGAACTGCAGGTCGTCGCCGCAGCGGGTGACATAGTAGTCGATGAGGAGGCCTGATTTTTTAGCTTTGGCCATGCACGCCTCGCCCTCGGCCATAAGATCCGGGTGCATACTGCAGTGCCCCACCCATCCTCCGATGTCCGCCTTGATTACGCTGAGAGTGACTTTCATGGGGCCTCCTTTGAGAGATTTAATTTAACGGCCCTGCGGCAAGTCCGCGTATTGAGGCGGATTTGCATGTGTGAAGTATATGCCCGGGCCGGCTTTCTGCCGTGTGGGGTAAATCCCTGTGTCCACCCGGTGTCGAATTTTAACAGAAGCCCGAATTGGGTGTCAAAGTATTGTGCGCGTTCGACGAGATAATTAATTCTGCATTTTACGCGGCCATAAGAGATCCGGAACGGCTATTGCGCAATGTGCATAGCTATGGTAGATTTAGCCTGAACGATAAAGGAGGTGGCCCTATGGAAATGATGGCAAAATACTGGTGGCTCAACCTTATACGAGGTCTACTGGCACTGGCGCTGGGTATCCTACTGCTGACAATGCCAGCGATCTTCTCTATCTTACTCCTGGTGGCGTTCGTGGGCGCCTATTTCCTGGTCGACGGCATCTTCGCCCTCATCTTTTTTTTCACCCATCCCAAGACCAATCACAGGTGGTGGGTCTTTGCTGAGGGCATAGCCGGCATACTGGCGGGAATTGTAGTGTTTGCCTGGCCGGGCATGACAGCCGTGTTCCTGCTCTATTTCATCGCATTCTGGGCATTGATCACCGGCATATTTGAGATTATCTATGCTATCGGCCAGTGGAAGACCCTGAAGGGCAAGGGATGGATTTTGACCGGGGGGATACTTTCCATCATCATAGGTTGCATCCTGCTATCCAATCCGGTGGCCGGCGCCCTGGCGCTGATGTGGGTCATCGCCTTCTACCTGGTGCTGTTCGGCATAATGCTGATCATCTTCAGCTTCATGCAACTGGGAAAGGGCAAGTCCGCTGCGCCTGCCGCGACCGCCTGATGTCTTATATCGTATAATTGACAATTTAATTGGTGGGCCGGAGCTCCGGCCCACCCCTTTCATTTTGTATATGTAAAATTCCTGCATAGCTTACCTATCTATATCTCTAAGTTAACCTGCCAGTGCTATAATTAGCCTGAGGATGAGTCATGGCGGAGGCCCTGCTCTACGATAAACTTGACGATAGGCGTGTGCGCTGCAATGTTTGCCTGTGGCGCTGCCTGATCAATCCAGGAAAGCCGGGCGTCTGCGGTGTGAGGCGCAACGAAAACGGGTCTTTGCAGCTGCTGAATTACGGCATGGTGTCCTCGCTGGCCGCTGATCCTATCGAGAAGAAGCCCCTCTTTCATTTTTTCCCCGGCAGCTCCGTGCTCTCCTTCGGCACCATCGGCTGTAATTTCCATTGCATTCACTGTCAGAACTGGGAGATCGCCTGTATCGAAGATCCCGGCTCAGCCAGGCATAATCTGCGTGAGATATCCCCGCAGGACGCTGTAAAAATGGCCGTGAAGAACGGCTGCGCGGGCCTGGCCTGGACGTATAACGAGCCGACCATCTGGTTTGAATATACACTGGATTCGGCCAGGCTGGCGCACGAAAGCGGCCTTTATACAGTGTATGTAACCAACGGCTATATGACGCCGGAGGCCCTGGATATGCTCGGTCCCTATCTGGATGCCTGGCGCGTTGACATCAAGGGCTACTCCGACAGGCTCTATCGCGACCTTGCGAAGGTAAGGCACTGGCGAAAAATACTGGAGATCGCCGAGAGGGCCAGGCATAAGTGGAACATGCATGTTGAGGTCGTAACCAACATCATCCCATCGATGAACGACGATGAAAAACAGCTCTCTGGGATAGCGGGCTGGATCAGGGAGGCGCTGGGGGAGCTCACGCCCTGGCATGTTACGCGCTTTCATCCTCATCGCCGGCTATCGCACCTTCAGCCGACCGGGCTGGCGGCGCTGGAAAAGGCATATGATATCGGGCGGGCGGCAGGATTGCGCTTCGTATATCTGGGCAACGTGCCGGGCCATGCGTACGAGAATACAGTCTGCTATCAATGCGGGACACTGGCCATCGAAAGGAAGGGTTATAGCATCAGCATAAAGGCGGTCGAGGGGTCCCGCTGCGCCGTGTGTGGGGCGGACCTTAATATCAGGAGCCGTATAAGGGGGGTGAGAGAATGACCAGGGAAGCTGCCGTAGCCGGTCAATTCTACCCGGGCCGGCCGGGCGAACTGAAGGAGATGATCAGCGAGATGACAGATCCGAAGGCGGAAAGGAAGGAGGCCATCGGCGTCGTGTCACCTCATGCAGGCTTCATATACTCAGGCCCTGTGGCGGGCGCCGTCTTCTCGAGAATAAAATTCACGGACACGTTTATTATCATCGGTCCGAACCACCGGGGACTGGGTAAACCGCTGAGCATAACCACCGATGGAAGCTGGAGCACGCCTCTGGGCGAGGTCCCGATAGACTCCGGGCTGGCGAAGGCCATTCTGGCCGCTTCAGACGGACTTGAGGAGGATACTTTAGCGCACCGCTATGAGCATTCTCTGGAGGTGCAGGTGCCGTTCCTTCAATATTTCAAGCCGGACGTGAAGATAGTGCCCATCGTGCTGGCTCAGGCCGCGCCGCAGGTTTACCAGGGCATAGGCCGCGCCATAGCTGCGACGCTTAAATCCAGGGGTGAGGCGGCGGTGATCGTGGCCAGCAGCGATATGACGCACTATGAGCCGCATGAGAAAGCGAAGGCCAAGGATAAGAAGGCTATTGAGGCTATTCTGAGTTTGGACGCGGACGAGCTGGTCAGGCGCATAGGCCAATACGATATCAGCATGTGCGGCTATGCCCCGGTCATCAGCCTGATTGCGGCGGCGCTCGAGATGGGCGCAGACAAGGCCGAACTGGTCAAATACCAGACCAGCGGCGATACTTCGGGGGACTATAGTAGCGTGGTAGGGTATGCGGGAATAATAATCGGCAGGTAAGAGGTGCAAGATGAAGCAAGAGATGCATCCTTTGGCGCAGTTGGCCAGGAAGGCTGTGGAAGGTTATGTGAACGGTCATCGGGTAGTAGAGCCGGGTGAGCTTGCTCCCGAAATGAAGGAGCGGGCCGGGGTGTTCGTCTCGCTCAAGAAGCGCGGCCAGTTGCGCGGATGCATCGGCACTTTCGAGCCGACGCAGCCCAGCGTGGCGCAGGAGATAATCCAGAATGCCATCTCTTCGGCAACCGGCGACCCGCGCTTCAGTCCGGTCAGGCCCGACGAATTAAATGAACTGGAGTACAGCGTTGATGTGCTCACATCTCCCGTGCCGGTGGATGATAAGTCCGTACTGGACCCCAGGAAATATGGAGTAATAGTCGAGGCAGGGCGGCGCCGGGGCTTGCTGCTGCCCGATCTCGAGGGTGTAGACAGTGTGGATATGCAGATAGACATCTGCCGTCAGAAGGCCGGTATACCTCCGGCAGAGCCGGTCAAACTCTACCGCTTTCAGGTGAGGCGCTACAGGTGATAAACCGGTTGCCATACCAACAGCTATCTGTTATGGTATATATCAGAAGTATGAAGCAGTCTTTGCAGCATAAGGGCATATCCGCGGCTGCGCTTCGTTTATTTAATCTTCCCCGGGGGCAGTGCGCATGAAGCTGGTGGTGATCGGCATCGGGGATTGCGGTAGCAACATAGCCGCGGAGTTCGTCAGGCTGGGCAGCAGGGCAAGGGCCGAGACAGGTGTCGATGTGATCGTGAGGGCTTATGCTATCAATGATGACCAGGCCGGGCTGGCCGCCCTGCGCAAGGTGGGGGATAAGCTGCTCACCATACAATTGCCGGCTGCTGCTGCTCCAGGCAGAGAATCGGAGGTGGGGGCGGAACTGATGCGCGCCAATGGCGACCGCATCATCGCCACCATGCGGGCCGGCGAATTCTTCGAGACAGATGCCTTCATGCTGGTGGCCAGCAGTGCCGGTTGCGTGGGGTCGGGAGGTATATCCATACTCGCCAGGAAGCTGAAGGAGCGCTATGTCAACAAGCCCGTATATGCGCTGATTGTGCTGCCACTGACCGCCGAGGGCAACGTGCCTGCCAGTGTATACAATACCGCGCTCTGCCTCAAATCCATCGATAAGACAGCCGACGCGGTTTTTCTCTTCGATAACGAGAAGGTCATGTCAGAGGCCAGCATCAAGTCGGCGGCATCCAACGATGCTCTCAACCGCGAGATAGTCGCGCCATTCTTCGACCTGCTGCGCGCCAGCGAGAAGGTCGACCAGAAATTCCTGGGTACGAGCAACATCGGCATCGGAGACATCGTGCAGTCGCTCAACGGCTGGAGCGCCATCGGCTACGGCAGGGCGCAG
>CAYVBI010000161.1:0-4793 GCA_964448985.1 uncultured Dehalococcoidales bacterium | reverse complement strand
GCGACCGCGTAGCCCATCTTGCCCGAGGAGCGGTTGGTCAGGCAGCGAACGGGGTCCACCGGTTCCTGCGTACCTCCCGCGGTGACAACGATATGTTTGCCGGCAAGATCTCCCTTCCTGCCAAGCACCTGCAGGGTGATGCCGTGTATCTCGTCCAGCGAGGTGAGACGACCCAGTCCCATCTTGCCCGAGGCCAGTCTTCCGCGCGCCGGTCCGACGAAAATAAAGCCGCGCTTTACCAGTCTGGCCACGTTTTCCCGTGTGATCGAGTTGGACCACATGTTATCGTTCATGGCCGGCGCGATGACGATGGGGGCCTTGGTGGCCAGCACGGTGCAGGAAAGCATATCGTCGGCCATGCCACAGGCGATTTTGGCTATGATATTGGCGGTCGCCGGTGCAATCAGGACGACATCCGCCGCCTCGGCCAGCGCGACATGCTCGACGCTGAACTCGGAGGCAAGGTCCCACATGGTGGTGACCACCGGGCGTCCCGTGATGTTGCGGAATGTTAGCGGTGAGATAAATTGCTGCGCCGATTCCGTCATAATGACATCTACGCAGAAGCCGTCCGCGGTGAAGCGGCTGGCAAGCTCTGCCGCCTTATACGCGGCGATGCTGCCGGTCACTCCCAGTACGATGTTTTTTACTTTATTCGCCATATCGTTTTCCTGTCAGTCCCGGTTCATATTATAAATCAGGCGGAGGCCGATAAGGGTCAGGTCAGGATTAACGACCTCTATGACGCTGGTAGCCTGAGGGGCCATACTGGCGAAGCCGCCGGTGGCAACCACCTTGGCTTTCACCTCCAGTTCGGCTTGTATGCGCTGTATCAATCCCTCTATCAGGCCTATATATCCGAATACGATGCCCGACTGCATGGCGGCCACGGTGTTGCGGCCGATGGCCTTCTTGGGGATCGCCAGCTCTATCCTGGGCAGGACAGCCGTGCGGGTGAATAGGGCCTCCGTGGCTATGGCTATGCCCGGCGCGATAGCGCCGCCGATGTAACGGCCGTCCTTGGAGACTACATCGAGGGTCGTAGCGGTGCCCATATCGATAACGATGACCGGCCCTCCATAAAGATTGTGTGCGGCGACGGCATTGACAATGCGGTCGGGGCCGACCTCGCGGGGATTGTCCATATCGATGCGAACGCCCGTCTTGACGCCGGCCTCCACGATGAGGGGGGCCTTTTTCAGGAAGCTCTTACATACTTGCTCGAAGACTATTAACAATGGAGGCACCACGCTGCATATGACCACGTCTTTGATTTGCGAACCGGTCACGCCCTGCCGTTCCATCAGGGACAGCATGAGATGAGCGTATTCATCTGATGTACGATGGATGGCGGTGGAGACACGCCAGGTCGTTTTGATCTTCTCCCCGGCGAAGACGCCGAAGGTCACGTTGGTATTACCAATATCGATCGCCAGCAGCATGGCAACTCATTATGACATAAATGAGCCTGTCATTGCGAGCGCTTAACCATGCTTTTCTTTCAATTCCCTGATGGTCTTCGGCAGGGCCGGCAGCAGGTCCGTGGCAAGCATGCCTGCATCGCCCAGTTCGCCCTTCACCATCTCCCCCGCCGCTGCATGCAGGTAGACTCCCAGGACGGCGGCATCGAAAGGAGGCATGCCCTGACCGGCCAGCCCGGCGATCGCGCCGGCCAGTACGTCGCCCGTGCCGGCCGTAGCCAGGCCTGCGCTGGCATAGTCGCTTATGCGTATCCGGCCTGCGGGATCAGCGATTATGGTATAGGCCCCTTTGAGCACGACGATCTTGCCCCAGTGCGCAGCTGCCTTGCGGCACATCTCCAGCCTGTTTCCCTGCAGTTGCTCTATGGATAAGCCCATCAGCCTGGACATCTCACCGGCATGAGGTGTGACGACCGTGCTGACAGGAAGCTGTTTCCACCATCCATCCATGCCCGCAACGATATTTAACGCATCTGCGTCAAGTATCAGGACGGGTGGATTTTCGGGCAGGCCCGTCAGTACATTTCGTACGAAATCTCTGGTATGCGGATGTTGTCCCAGGCCGCAGCCCATCAGCAGGACCCTGTAATAGGGCAGTATGCTGAGAATGGCCGATGAAGCTTTTGCTGAGAGTGTTCCCTTTGCAGTTTCCGGCAGCGGCGCATACGTGACCTCTGTAAGCTTGGAAGCCAGTATCGGCTGCAGGCTTTTGGCGGTTGACAGCGTGACCACGCCCGCTCCGACACGGGCGGCGCCCATACAGGCCAGGTAGGCGGCTCCAATATAGTTTTCCGATCCCACCACGGCGAGCACCCTGCCAAAAGTTCCCTTGTTGGCGCTGGCCGGGCGCGCCGGAAGCGTCGATTGGGCCCACTCCGTGGTGATCAGCCCTGCTTTAATATTCCGGCTCAACCTCTCGGGTATGCCGATATCGGCAACAATCACTTTCCCTGCCATACCTGCGCCCGGGAAGCTATAGAGGCCGGGCTTGGGCAGGCCCAGCGTTACCGTCAGGTCTGCTTTCAGGCAGCTCTGATCGGCGGCGCCGGTGTCGGCATTCATACCTGTTGGGATATCGATGGCCACGGTAATAAGCTGTGGGCGCCGCTGTTTCTCAAGGTTGATCCTGTTGAGTATCTCTTTAAACCTGCCTTCGAGAGGACGGGCTCGTCCCGTGCCCAGTATCCCATCGACTACCACCTCCGCTTTGGAGAGGATGTTTTTAAGTTTAGCGTACTTGATGTCCTTATGCAGGAATGCCAGCGGTATGCCGCGCTGCTTTGCCAGGGCCAGGTTTTTATCTTCCGGCGTTCTTTCACTCAATAAATAGACGCTTACGTCCGCGCCCCACTCGTGGAGGTATCTTGCAGCAACCAGGGCGTCGCCTCCGTTGTTGCCCGGACCGGCCATCACCAGAACGATCCTCCCCGCTATATAATCCACGAAACCGCGGGTCTCCTCAGCCACAGCCCGGCCGGCGTTCTCCATAAGGAATGATGTAGCAATACCGGTTTCGGCCGCCCGGCGGTCTATGGTCCTCATTTGATCAGAAGTTACGATTTTCATCGGCTTGCTCCTTGCACCGGCGGCAGTCCCTCCGCGCTGAATTCATCCAGCTTCCTGTTCATAGCGGCCCAGTGCGTCCCTCGCCAGTAGATACGTCCGCAGGAAGGGCATTGCATATACTGCTCCTGCAGATCGTAAACCTTCTCTGGCACCGATCCGGTCACCTCACTTTTATCCCTGCTGGCAAGCTCGGAGTTGCATTCCAGGCAGCGTGTAAACGGCCTGTAATCTTTATCGATGTTCAGCGCTATAACGGCTGCCCGCATCTGTGCGACAGGATCATCTCCCGAAACCAGCAAAGCCCTCACGCGGCCACAGGAGACAGCACGCCTTTTCATGAACTCGGTGTCACGGGTGATAACGGTCCTGCCCTGCGCCAGCGCCAGCTTAACCATGCTCCCATCGTCCGGCCCGTTGAAGAAAAGTGTATCGTAACCCATCATACGCAGCCATCTGGCGAGCTTACCTGCATTGGCATCCACGATAAACCGCTGTTCCACGTTTCAACCAAATTTTAAGCCCTAATCAATCCGCCCGCAAGGGATTGAAATCGGTCCCATAGTCGTAAGTGTCGAGATTTTCGGACTTCTTCAGATATCCAACCAGTGTGTAGGTCAATGGCGTGGCCAGGACTTCGTAACAGATTTTAAATAGCCAGTGCCAGAATATCATGGTAAAAATGATCACGGGCGGCAGCACTCCCCAGAAGCCAACGAGAAGTACAATGGCCGTATCAATGGCCTCACCGGCTACGGTTGATGCAATGGTGCGCGTCCATAGCCATTTCCCTTTTGTGAATATCTTCATGCGGGCCATAATGTAGGAATTGACAAACTCTCCGGCCAGGTATGCGATAAAAGAGGCTATCAGGAAGCGCGGGGTGTTGCCCAGTATACGCTCATAGGCAGCCTGGGCATCGAAAACGGATGCGGCCGGCAGGATTCCGACCAGCCAGATGGAGATGACCAGCAGCAGGTTGCAGAAAAAGCCCAGCCAGATGACGCGCCGGGCCTGGCTGTACCCGTATACCTCGGTCAGCACATCCCCGAAGATGTAGCTGAACGGGAAAATGACGATGGCAGCCGGGAGGATGAGGCCGAATAGCTCGATCTGCTTAACGATGAGGATATTGGAAGCAAGAATGCATGTGATGAAGAGAGCTGTGACGCAAACGAACCTGTACGAGTAAGACAATCTGCCGGTTACTCCCATGCGTTCGCACCTAAATCCAGTTCTTGCGGTGGAAGTACCACATCATCGCACTTGCGGTGACTACCATGAAACAGATGACGAGGCCGAATGTGACGAGATCACCTGCCCCATTTCCACCCGGCAGGTGAACATTCATTCCGTAGATGCTGGCAATCAGGGTGGCCGGCGCCATCATCGCCATGACGATGGTCAGCACCCGCATCACTTCCTGGATGCGATGTGATGTCAGCCAGTTGCTGGTGTCCGCCAGCCCGTCCACAACCTCCTTGCAGTCTTCCAGCCCGTCCCAGATCTTGCGGATATGGTCGGCTATATCACCGAAATACACATCCTGGTCCTCTTTAAAGAACGGGTATTTCTCCTTTTCCAGTTCTTCCACTACGGATATCTGAGGGTGGATGATACGGCGGAATGAGATCAGGTCACGGCGTATCATGGAGATCTCACGCACCGTCTCGGGAACGGCACGGGAAAATATAAGGTCCTCGATCTTATCGATGTTATCCTCGATCCTGTCCAGGATGGGGAAGCAAT
>CAYVBI010000160.1:0-4875 GCA_964448985.1 uncultured Dehalococcoidales bacterium | reverse complement strand
CCGGGCAGGGTTTCAAGGTGCACCTGGTGGAGAAGTCCGGCAGGCTGGGCGGCAACGCTCTCGATCTGAATTACACGCTGGAGCATGAGGACATCCAGACGTTCGTGGCCGGCCTGGTCAGGCAGGTGGAGGAAAGTCCCAATATAATCCTGCACCTGAGCGCCGATGTTACCGCCGTGGCAGGCTTCATCGGTCAGTTCGATGTGACCATTTTCCAGGATGCTAAAGACTTTAAAGTCTCCTGCGGCGCCATCATCGTGGCCACCGGCGCTGAACCGGCGACAGCCAGGGAATACCAGTACGGCAAGGACAGCAGGGTGATCACGCAGCTTGAGCTGGAGAAGCGTCTGCAAAAAGGCGATTCGGTCTGGGCCGGACGCAACGTAGTTATGGTCCAGTGCGTCGGCTCGCGCAACGAGGAAAGGCCTTACTGCAGCCGCATCTGCTGTTCGATGGCGGTGAAAAACGCGCTCAAGATCAAGAAGCTTGACCCGTCCGCCAATATTTACGTGCTCTACCGTGACATCAGGACCTACGGTTTCCGCGAGAAATATTACAAGCAGGCGCGCGAGGCGGGCGTTATTTTCATACGTTACGATCGCGAAACGCCCCCGGTGGTTGCCCAGGGGAACGGCCTGACGGTCGGCCTCAAGAGCCCCGATTTCCCCGAGCCGGTCGAGATAGAAACTGATGATCTGGTGCTCAGCACCGGTGTCGATGCCCAGGAGGGCAACAGGCGCGTGGCCGACCTGTTGAAGGTGCCGGTCAACGCCGACGGCTTCTTCGTTGAGGCTCACCTCAAGCTGCGCCCCGTGGAATTTGCTACCGAGGGTATCTATCTGTGCGGGCTGGCGCATTCACCCAAGCACCTGGACGAAAATATCTCGCAGGCGCGCGCCGCGGCCTCGCGCGCATCGGTCGTGCTCTCAAAGTCATACCTGGAAGTAGGCGCGCAGGTTTCAAGGGTCGACCAGGACAAGTGCATCTCGTGTATGACCTGTACCAAGGTCTGTCCCTACGGCGCCCCGGTGGTGAATGCCGACCGCAAGGCTGAGATAATCGCCGCCAAGTGCATGGGCTGCGGGATTTGCGCCGCCGAGTGCCCCGCCTGCGCCATACAGTTGAACCATTTCGCCTCGAAGCAGTTCAAGGATATGCTGGACGAACTATTCAAGACAGGAAAAGAAGAAACATTGCCGGCGGCAGTGCCGGAGAAAAGCGGTGTGCTATGAGCTCAGACAATAAAGATACCACCATTGTGGCCTTCTGCTGCATCTATTGCGCCTACGCGGCGGCCGACCTGGCCGGCTCCATGCGGCTGCAGTACCCGTCCAATGTCAGGATAATACGGACGCCCTGCACGGGCAGGCTGGAGGTTGAATATTTCCTCAGGGCCTTCGAAAACGGCGCCGACGGCGTGCTGGTAGCCGGATGTGAGGAGGGGAGCTGCCATTTTAAGGAGGGCAACCTCATCGCCAAACGCCGTGTGGCATATGCCCGCAAGCTGCTGGCCGAGAGCGGGCTTGAGGCGGAACGGCTCAAGATGGTCAATGTCAGCGCCGCCGGGGCGCGTCAACTAATCGAACACATAAAAGAGATGGCTGAGACTGTGAAAAAGCTGGGCCCCAGTCCATTAAACCGGGCGGATAAATCCGTTCGGCAGGAGGCAAAACTATGATAGTCGCCGAGAGAAAAAGTATTACCGAACTTCTCGATATACTGCCCAATAACTCCAGGATACTGGTGCTGGGTTGCGGCACCTGCGTGACGGTGTGCCTGGCCGGGGGAGAAAGAGAGGTCAGCATAATCGCCTCCGCTCTGCGCATCGCATCCAAAGCCCGGGGTCTGGGATACACGGTGAGCGAGCTTACCATCGAGCGCCAGTGCGATAACATTTTCATCGAACAGGCCGCCGAGGCTATCGAGAAAGCCGACGTGGTATTGTCGCTGGGCTGTGGAGCCGGTGTCCAGGCCATCGCCGAGCGTTTCCTCAAGAAGCCCGTTTACGCCGGCCTCAACACCAAGTTCCTGGGCATACTTGAGGAGAGGGGCATGTGGACCGAGAAATGTTCCCAGTGTGGTTCCTGCGTGCTGCACCAGTACGGTGGGATTTGCCCGATCACGCGCTGTGCCAAGCATTTATTGAACGGCCCCTGCGGCGGGTCGAGGGAAGACCGCTGCGAGGTCAGGCCGGACCGTCCCTGCGCCTGGCAATTGATCTATCAGCGCTTGAAGGGCATAGGGCAACTGGACAGGCTGGAGAATATCGAGCCTCCCAAGCAGTGGAGCGCCAGCTTGAGCGGCGGTCCGCGCGTCATCATCCGCGAAGACCACCGGATATAATTAAAGATCCGTTCTTTGTTCGGTGACTGGGAATGGCGTAACGCCAATCGATATATCGCAATCTTTCTGTCGATTGACATCACATAACCATTCAAAACCTGACGAAATCAGAAGTTCATCCATTTCAGCGTGATGAGTATTTTTCATCTTGATTTTGCGCACTAACAGGTCATGTTGGCAAGCCAGATTCTCTATCTCAACTGCATTATCGTAGGTCATAAGGAAATCACCTTTAATACGGCTGACATAAGAAAAGAGCAAATCATGGTCTAATTCGAAGTATTTATATAGCCGAGCGCCAGCACGTTTCTTGCTGGCAGTATAAGGAGGATCAATGAAAAAACATGCGCTGCTATTCCCTTCGTGCTTCCTTATGATCTCCAGTCCATCACCTTGGACAAAACGAATTTGTTCGCGAATGTGATGTATCGACAGTATTCGTTTGCTGAGCGTGTTTGGGTACCATCTTGAAGCTATGCCTTTGCCATTCTCTCCATTTTTGATCATGCCAGAGCCGGGAGCTATTATCCCTCCATGATATACCCTATTCTTCAAAATTGTCTTAAATGCTTTACTCTCTAGTGATGCATTGTCACTGGCCAACACTTCATTGACACTATCTAGGTTGAAATCGAAATTTCTTATCTCATTTGCCAGCCACTCGCCCCCACCACCGAGAATGACCTCCCAGACTGCCGAAATTTCATCATCCAATTCAATCATGAGTACTTGATCGGCAAGCTTCTCAAAAGCCACTGTCAGACCTATTATTCCACCGCCCGCAAATGGTTCAACGAATATACTTGGTTTATGTTCTTTCGATCTCAGCCATTGTCTGACAGTAGGAACCAACCAAGTTTTACCGCCCGGATAGCGAAATGGACTCCACATTGGCACGCTCGCTACGTTGACTACCCTATTATTCAGAGCTTTCATGTCGTTACTGCTCATTTGTTATTAGTGTCGATACGTCGGGGGCATTTTGGGATTCCATTTTGTCATTTAGTTTTTCTTGTAGATAAGCTATGAATTGTCGTACGTCGCCCGCTTCGGCTATTGTTATTTTCGCTAAGGTTGATTCGAAAGATGTATGAACCGCCTTTGATTTCACCAATTTATATTTATCGCGTGAATTATCATGTTTTAAATCGTAGATCAGCCACGCCATGTCCGCTGTTGTCGGATCGATTTCCTGCAGTTCTGGCAACGTATTATAGAAGCCGTTGTTGAGTGCAACAGCCAATTTCTTGCCCCATTTATTAAGTATGCTGCCTTTATAAAGCAGCTGCGGCGCCAGCCTTTTTCTAGAGGATGACAGGTAATCGGGCTTAGGATAATTTGGCTTGTTGGACCAATCGAAATCCGCATTATCGTTCGGACTTGCCATGTATTTTTCAAAAGGATTTCGTATATTGCCGGTAATATACACTCCTTGAATTTCGACAGCCCCGAAATCAGTGATTTTCCCTGACTTATTATAGGAGACGAGCACCAAATCTATATTTCCCGCAGAATCGTCCTTTGCGTCGTTCAAACGAACCTCTGTCAGTGACGTCCACTTTGTACCTTTGGGGAAAAAGAAAGAAGCGGCATCCTCTGCAACCCGCCAATGCTCTCTGAATCTGATCGGACATATGATTGCCGGTGAATTTGCTTCAAAGATGGAGCAGACACCAAGCGGATTACTCGCTTTATCTTTGGTACAGGATGGCACTATGTTATTAAATGGGCAAAGACGTAATCGCCTGTAGCGTTTGGCGTCACGTGACCGATTGCTAATAGGGAAACCGAAAACCTCTGCAAGCGGATTCTTGCTCATTATTTCTATTATTATAGTTTTCCGCCGTTGATATGTATATATTAAGTGGTGTAGGCTCGTTTTCAGAGGTCAGCAATAATCATAATCTGCGGCTGTTGCCGGGTCCCGATATCATTTCTTTACATAAGTTCCAATTCGGTGTATACTTCTAATATAGTTCAAGTTTAGGTTATTACAAGCTCCTTATATCCCACCAGATCTAATCAAGCATTGGATGGCCCGAATACTGACTAAATTTATTAAAGGAGGTCATCCGATGAGTTTTCAAGACAAATCGCTCAAGTGCACCGATTGTGGTACTACCTTTACCTTCACTTCGGGAGAACAAGAGTTCTTCGCTACCAAAGGTTATACCAACGAACCGAAGCGCTGCCCGACTTGCCGCAAAGCTAAGAAACAGCAGAACGGCGGCTCAAGCTACGGTGCGCGCAGCTACAGCACTAACTAAATAAAGTAGCACACAAATTGAACCGGGGATATATGCAGGTCCGCAAAGGGCTTACGTATGTCCCCGGTCAAGTATTAAGGGGAGACGAAATGGAATTCGATAAAAGCAAAGGCTTTTGCAACGGGGTTAATATTCACGACGGGAGCTGTAAGTTCACCTTTCACCTGGTAGAACATTCCCACAGCGAGATCACGATAAAAAACTGCAAATCCTGCAGTTGTCCTTTGGCCAGGAGCCACAGGGCACAGTATTCTGCGAAAAAAAG
>CAYVBI010000159.1:0-5008 GCA_964448985.1 uncultured Dehalococcoidales bacterium | reverse complement strand
TAAGCCCCATGGCCTTGAGCGGGAGGTCGCCCTCCCAGTAATTGAGCATGGACCACACGGTCGGCTTGCCCTCGTTACTGGCCTGCAGCGTATTAACATAATCCTGTTGTACTACGTTGCGCAGAGGATACACGGTCTTCAGGCGGTTAATGGCCCTTTTCTTATCGGTCTTGGCGGGAGTCGCGGTTTCGCTCATTTTGCACCCCTTTATGAATTAAATACAGATTACAATGTAAAGACCAGACTTAAATCTTAGAATATCGACGATGTTAATGCAAAGACCTCCATAAAATGAATTGATCATCTTCGATTCGATGCGTTATCAGCTTATTTGACCGTCGTTCAGCATCTTGACCAGCTCTTTTTTCAGTATCTTTCCTACAGGGCTGCGCGGCACCTGCTGAAGTATATAGACACGCTTGGGCACCTTGAAGCGCGCCAGCTTATCGCTCAGGTAATCGGTGATATCCTTTTCAGTCAAAGTCATACCGGGGCGTGGTACCACGATTGCTACCGGTACCTCGCCCAGCCGGACGTCCCTTTGCGGCACCAGTACGGCATCGGCCACCGACGGGTGCTTATACATTATCTCTTCCACCTCGCGGGGGAAGACCTTCTCGCCTCCAACGTTGATAAGCTCCTTCTTGCGGTCGACCATGAAGTAGTAGCCGTCCTTATCGTAGTATCCCATATCTCCCGTGTGCAGCCACCCTCCGCGTAGCGTCTCGGCAGTCTCCTCGGGCTTTTTATAATAACCTTTCATCACCAGGGGCCCCTGGATGACCAGTTCACCTACCTCCCCCGCTCCCAGCAGCTTGCCCGACTCGTCCATAACTCCAACTTTTACCCCTGGATAGGCCAATCCGACGCTGCCCTCCTTGTAAAGAAGGTCTGAACGCTGCATGGTGGCTGAGGCGGAGCATTCGGTCAGGCCCCAGGCTTCGAGTATCTTGATGTTGAGTGCGCTGGAGGAGTCCTTCATAAGCTGGGCGGGCATGGCCGAAGCTCCCGAGATACCGATACGCAACGATGAGAGGTCATACTTGCTGCGGTCCGGGTGGTTGATCAGCATGAAATACATGGCCACAACCATGGGCAGGAAGGTTATTTTGTGTTTCTCTATCTGCTCGAAGATCTCGACAGGATTGAAAGGATCGAGCAGTACGAATGACGATCCGGTCACCAGCGAGCAGAGTATCACGGTAATTCCGAAGCCGTGGAAGGCCGGCACCACCATGAGGGCGCGGTCATTGTCCCCCAGTTTGAGCAGTTTGACGATGATATCGGCGTGGAAGAATAGGTTGGAGTGCGTCAACATGGTACCCTTGGGCTCGCCGGTGGTGCCTGACGTATAGAGGATCTCAACCACACTGTCTTCCTTACACAGGGCTTTGAAGGGGGATGAGGGGGCTTCCGCCTCAAGCTTTGAGAGCTCCAACCCCTCGCGGTAAGAGCCGTTCACGATCAGGTGTTTGAAAAGAGGAGGTTTGTTTGCGATTTTGCTATAGTGCTCGGCATAGGCTGGGTTTGCCACCAGGGCCACCGAGTCGCTGTCTCGCAGCAGGTATTCCAGCTCGCGCTCCTTGTAAAAGATGTTGACCGGCACAGCCACCGCTCCCAGGTAGGCACAGGCGAAATAGGTCATGATGAACTCAGGGCAATTATTGAGCATAATGGCGACCTTGTCGTCCGGTTTGACGCCGAGTTTCTGCAGGGCATGCGCGAACTTTTGTGCCCTGGCCAGCAACTGGCTGTAGGTTACGGGCTGGTCCTTGAAGATGATTGCAGGTTTGTCTCCAATTGTGGAGGCCCTGGCCTCCAGCATACCGGGCAAATGCATTTTAACCTCCTCTCTGAGTAATCTGGGCCTGATCAATGTGGTTTTTATGGAGGTTCAGCCCCTCGAGGATCTCAACAGGGCGGGCTGAGCCCGAAATAAATGGTAAAACATCGCCTGCCGAATGTAAAGAAGTTTATTTTGACCTGCGATGACACTATTTAAACCCCTGTTATCAGATACTTGACTATTGATATCCTTCTGTTAGAATAAGCGACTGTCAGTCAGTTATAGTCCAGGTTGTTTAAAAGTGTCGCGGTCTGCGTGGATTTGTCTCCGGCATTGCACTGATAGATTGCAATGAATATCACGAGGAGGTGCGAGAATGAACCTGGCCAACCTTGTAGTTGAAGGGATCAGGAAGTTCGGGGAATACCGGTTCTGTTATTTCGAGGGGAAATGGTATACCAACGTGGAATTGGACGATATGTCCAGCCGCCTGGGCAATGCGCTCAAATCGATTGGCATCAGCAGAGGAGACCGTGTGGTCACTCAACTGCCGAACTGCCCGGAGATCGGCTGTACGTTCAATGCCGCATATAAGATCGGCGCCATCGCCGTGCCCATGAATCCCATACTGCGGCCGGACCAGATATCCCATATCTACAGGGATTGCGGCGCCGGAGTAACCGTCACGACGTCTGATTACCTTCCCTGGATCAGGGAGGCGCAGAAAAATGCACCGGGGCTCAAGGATATAATCCTGGTCGACAAGGACGATGAGCCGGGCACCCTGTCGCTGACAAAGTTGATGGAGAGCGCCAGCAGCGCATTAGAGGTGGAGGGCATGGATTCCGAGGACCTGGCGGCGCTTATCTACACATCCGGCACTACCGGAAATCCCAAGGGAGTGATGCACACACACTTCTCGCTATGGATCAATGCGGTATGCTTCGCCGACTTTACAGCTATGTGTTCTCCCACGACACTGAGCAATGTACACAGGGATCTCAACAAGCAAACTTATGAGATCGAGGAGACCATGCAGCTGGTTACGGGACACGACCGGCATGTATTGTCTCTGGCGGTGCTGCCGCTATCTCATTCATACGGGTTGTCATTCATGAATTTCGGCAACCTGGTCGGGGGCAGGTGTGTAATGATGAAATGGTGGAATCCGGCGGGCGCGCTTAAACTGATAGAGGAGATGCGAATAGAGTACCTTGCCATGGTACCGACCATGTACGTTCATATGCTGGACCAACCGGACTTCGACAAATATGACCTGAGTTCGCTCAAATATTGTAACTCGGGGGCTGCCGCGCTCGACGCAAGCATCGCAGCGAAGTGGAAGGAGAAGACCGGCATCCACATACACGAGGGCTGGGGTCTGACGGAGTCCGGCGCCACGACCGCGGGAAATCCCACTACGCGCCCTCCTAAAATCGGGTCCATCGGCGTCAACATGCTCAAGTGCAACACGATGAAAGTATTCGACGGCGAAGATCGCGAATTGCCGCCGGAAAGCAGAGGGGAGCTGGTTATCAGGGGCCCCGCTGTGATGAAAGGATATTGGAATATGCCCGAGGAGACCGCTGAGACGCTTAAGAACGGCTGGCTGCATACCGGCGACATCGGTTATATGGATAAGGACGGCTACTTTTATATCACTGATAGAAAGAAGGATATTATAATTCGCGGCGGAGAAAATGTATCACCCAGGGAAGTTGAAGAAGTTGTCTGCAGGCATCCCAAGGTGCTTGAAGCGGGCTGCGTGGGGATTAAGGACAGGGTATATGGGGAGGAGATAAAGGCGTTCGTTGTGCTCAGGCAGGGTGAACAGTGCAGCGAGGCTGAAATCATCGAGCATTGCAAGAAACACCTGCCCTCTTTTAAAACACCCGGCAAAGTCCAGTTTATAGGTTCGTTGCCCAAGAATATTCTGGGCAAGGTATTGAGGGCGGACCTGCGCAAGTTGGAATAGGGATTCTGCCTGGCAACAAGAAATATTTTGCGGGAGGCAGGATATGGGGACCCGTAAAGGATACAGGCGGCTGTCTCTGATCAGCGATACAAGGGGCATCAAAAGCGCCATAGGCGAAATGCGGGGTTTGGGGCATCCTCAGCAGCCGGCCTTGAACAAAAGCTACCTGCCGGCCGCGGGCGATCCAGTCATCGACGAGCAGTGGTTCATTGACACCATAGCGAATAAAGTTGGAAACCACCCAATGAACAGCATGGAATATCCTTTCGATGGCGAGAGGATATTTGATCCGCCGCTGGTAGGTTTCGTACGCGGTGAAGACCCTTTACTGTCTGATTTCAAGCGGATCATCGGACCGCACCACTTTACACCTGCTGCAATTATGGCATGGCAGGCCAGGAGAAACGGCGTGGCTGCTCCCGCCGACAGCGACCTGAGCGTTGTTTCGTTCATCCTGCCCATAACCGGCATAACCAGGGGGGAGAATGCCGTCATGAGCGAATGGCCGTCAGAGCGCTGGGCGCAGACCAGGCTGCTGGGTGAAATATTCAGCCAGATCATGGTGAGAGAGATCGTATCCTACCTTATGGGAAGGGGGATATTAGCCATCTCTCCTGACGTGACACCCCTTTTCAGGAAGCAGCGCTATCCCACAGTAGGATGGGCCTCGCCATGGTCACACCGCCACATCGCTTATGCGGCCGGGCTGGGAACATTCGGGATGCATGATTTTCTCATTACGCAGAAAGGGGCGGCGCACCGCTGCGGCAGTTTTATCGTGAACCTGAAGTTGCAGCCCAACAGGTCAAGGCCCGGAAACATCCACGCGGGCTGCCTCCAGCACAACGGCGCCAGGTGTCTCAAATGCGCCACCAAGTGTCCGGTCGGGGCCATCGGCGAGAAGGGACACGATAAGGAGGCCTGTTACCAACGGGTGTCTAAAACGCTGGCATACTGCAACAAAAACTATCATATATTCATCTATGGTTGCGGATTGTGCTCGGTGGGTGTGCCCTGTGAATCGGCCGTACCGGTTAAAAAGTTATAAGGAGATGCGGCTATGCGAAGAGCAACGAGCGGTCTACAAATTATGCTGGCAACAATAATGGTGCTGGCACTATCGGCCGGCGCCGGTTCCTGCGCAACCAGTCGAAGTCCCGGGCCGGTTGCTGACACAGCTGCTCTGGATACGATCAGCAGGCATTGCGAAGAACAGCTGGGCGATCCCAGGATCGAGAGGGTATCAG
>CAYVBI010000158.1:0-5017 GCA_964448985.1 uncultured Dehalococcoidales bacterium | reverse complement strand
CCCATGATTACGAGGGGCATTTCGTGGAGCAGCAGAACCTGCCGGACTCCATGAAGGGAAAGCGCTATTATTTCCCCACGGAGCAGGGGTTTGAGAAGACCATTTTAGCCAGGCTGAAAGTATGGTGGGGAGCAAAGATGGAAAAGAAGGAATGAAGCCGCAGCAGATCGTCTTCCCCTGCGGTGAACTCAAACTGGAGGGGCTTTTTTATTGCTTTGATACCGGGGAACCAGTGCCGTCTGTTGCCGTCTGTCACCCCCACCCGCTTTATGGCGGCACGATGCACAATAATGTTACTTATGCCATCGCCGATGCCCTGGTGAAATCGGGTATCGCTGCGCTGCTATTTAATTTCAGGGGGGTGGGCAGGAGCCAGGGCAGCTACGGAGACGGCATCTCGGAGCAGGAGGATGTCGAGGCCGCGCTGGACTGGTTGGGATCGGCGAAGGGCGTGGATGGAGACAGGCTGGGTCTGGCGGGTTATTCATTCGGGGCCGGAGTGGCCTTTCCCGTCGGCTGCCGCGACGCAAGGGTGAAATCCGTAGCCCTGGTGTCCCCCTATTTCGAGCGCTCGCCCCTCTCTTTGCTTAAGGGCTGCCGGAAATCCAAGCTTATCCTGGGCGGCAGCCGGGATGACATGGTGCCGGCGACGGACGTTGAAGAGTACGGAAGAGAGGCCGCGGAGCCGAAAAAGTGCGAGATAATCAAAGGGCCCGACCATTTCTGGGGTGGCTACGAGGAGCTTATGGCGGAGAAGGTCGCGGGCTTTTTCAAGGATGTTTTGTAGGGGTGGGTTTTCAAACCCGCCCGTTGGCGTTTTCGGGCGCACCTGAAGGTACGCCCCTGCAATCCTCAGGGGATGTACCCCTTGCTTTGCATTTTGCGTAGCCCGTCGTTGGCCGCCTCAATGATCTCCGGGTCAGTGGTGACCTGGAGCACTTTTTTAAGGTCGGCGGCCGACAGTTCGTAGTAGCTGAAATTTTCGCTGGTTATGGCCGTGACCTCGTAGGCGACAGCCCGGTTGTAATAGGCCTCGGCAATATTGGGATCGAGCTGTATGGCCTTGTTAAGCGCAGTGAAAGCCTCCTCCAGGTCGCCGTTGACGATCAGCATCTCCCCCAGGGTAACGTAGGAGCGGGCGTACTCGGGGTCCAGCTCAACCGACTTTTTGGCATCCTCCACAGCTTTGGTCAACTGCTGGATGCCCCTGTTGGCGATGGCGCGCTCCAGGTAGATGCCGCCGGTATCGTAATGGAAGGGATCGAAGGAGGCGGCAGACGCGCCGGCCGGCGGCGTCAGCACCAGCGCCCGGTCGAGGTCTTCTATCGCCCGGTCGAATTGTTCGTTGGCGTTGTACAGGTGGCCGCGGTAGAAGTAGGCCATGCCGTCGCTGTCGTCAAGTTGTATGGCCTTGTTGAGGTCGTTAAGCGCATTCTGGCTGTCTTTGAGCTCGATATTAAGTAATCCGCGCAGCTTGTACGCCTCGGCCAGATCGGGATCGACCTCTATCGCTCTGGTGAATTCACGTTCCGCCGCTGTCACATTGTCGGTATAGATATAGATCTTGCCGCGGTAATTGTAGGCGGGCGCAAGGTTATGGTTGATAGCCAGCGCAGCGTTCATGTCGGGCAGGGCATTCTTCATGTCGCCTTTGGCATAGTAGGCCGAGCCGCGGTTGTAATAGGCGTCGTACAGTCTGGGATTAAGCTCAATGGCTTTGTCGGCGGCCTCGATGGCCTTGTCCCACTGGCGATTCTGCACATACAGCCAGCTGAGGTTGGTGAAGGCCATGACGGACTTGGGATCGAGTGAAACGGTCTTGTCCAGGTCGGCGGTGGCCTGCTGATATTGTTGTTTGGCCAGGTAGGCGAAAGCGCGGTTCTGGTAGTTGTCCGCCCGGGTAGGATCGAGCTGTATGGCCTTGCTGAGGTCGGCGATGGCAAGGTCCCATTCCGCCCTGGCATTATAAACGGCGCCCCGATGTGTATAGGCGGCCACCAGATTGGGATTGCGCTCGATGGCTTTACTATATTCAGCGATGGCCTCCACGAACTGGCCCCGGTCGTAATAGGTATCACCCTGCCTGAGGTACTCGGTGCTGGGATCACCGCAGGCCCCAAGGACCAGGAAAGCTGTAAGTATCAGAGCTATCAGGCTTCCGATTTTACTCATAGGGTAATCACCTTCCAGTTAATAAACTTCATAGGGTTGCGTCAAATTTACCAAACCCCCGGTACAGCGCAAACAATTTATATAGCATAGCAAATATTGCTATTGCGGGGAAAAGTAATCGGGGGCACTATTCAACAGGCAGCTTTTTGGAGGCCACCAGTTTGTCGATCTGCCGTTGGAGTTCCTCGAGTGTACCTGAATTGTCTATATTATAATCTGCCATAGCCTCCGCCTTGCTGATCTGGAATTCCTGCTCCTCGTTCCTGTCCTGCTGCTGGAAAGCCTCCAGGGTTAGAGGATCGCGCCGCTCGCCGCGCAGCCGGACGCGCTCAAAGCGTATACCGGGATCCTTGATATCCACCCTGACCAGTGAAAAACCGTCGGCGAACATCTCCTTCATCACGGCCACGTCGTTCGGCGACCTCACGCCGCTGATGCCCGCCACCTTCCAGCCCCTCTTGATGATCTCCTGTCCGGCCATGCGCACGAAACAGCCCCGGCCCATCTGACTGAAGCAGCGTTTTGAGATGGCCGCGAGGTTCTCCCTGGTGCCATCCACCCCATCCTCCTGCGCTATCTGCCGTACGATATCGCCGGTGGAGATATAGGGCACGCCGTACCTGTCGCGCAGGTATTTGAGCACCTCGTCCTTGCCCGATCCGATATCGCCCACGGCGCCGATTACCTTCATTGGCTGAAATATTATCATTTTATGGTTATCTATGCCCGCCGTTTTGGAATTTTGATCTGCAAACATAGTAGAATAACCGGACTTTCAGCCAGAAGGAGGCACGCTTTGGACGTTATCGATGCCATCAACAATCGCAGGAGCATACGCGGATTTAAGAAGGACCCTGTACCAAAAGAGATCATACACAAGGTGCTGGAGGCCGCCGTTCGCTCGCCGTCCGGTATGAACACACAACCCTGGGAGTTCGTGGTAGCCACCGGCAAAGTGCTGGACGAGATACGCGAGGAGTGCGGCAGGCTGTTCAACGAGCATACCATTCCCACTAACGACATGCTGCGCAACCCGTACGAGGGGATATACCGGCAGCGACAGGTGGACCTGGCCGTAGAGATATTCAAGATCATAGGCATCAAACGCGAGGACAAGGAGGCGCGCCATAAATGGATGCTGCGCGGGTTCCGCTTCTTCGATTCCCCCTGCCAGATCGTGATCTGCGCCGAAAAGGAGATGCAGTATCACCTGGATATGCTGGGGATCGGCGCAGTCTGCCAGACCATCGCCCTGGCCGCCCTTGAGTACGGGCTGGCGACCTGCATCGCCGACCAGGGCATTATGTACGATCAAGTCTGGCGAAAATACGCTAAAATCCCCGATACAAAAAGGCTGGTGGCCGGCATCACCATCGGATATCCCGACCCCGGCGTCCCCGTCAATGCCATGGTTACACCGCGCGAGCCGGTGGATAAGATCACTACCTGGCTGGGATACTGACCCGCTTTAAATTAAACAGGGAGGTTGAAAAATGGGCGATGCCGCCAAATTGCCAGAGATAGGTCCGCAGCAGGTAAAGGAGGCCTTTGCATTCACCGATGAGGTGGTTGAGGGATACCCGGGCCGCCTGACCGGGACGGAGGCCTGCCATAAGGCCGGCCGCAGGATAGCCCGGGAGTTCGAGAAGTTTTGCGATCCCGGCTCGGTTAAAATCGAGGAGATCACCACGCACCCCCTCAGCTTCCTGAAATATATCCCCGGCATGGTCGTGCTTTATTTCGCCTGCATGTTGCTACTCTATTTCGTCCCGGGCCTGGCCTGGGTTTCCTTCGCCGGCCTGGCCCTGGGCCTCTTTGTGTTCTACGGGCAGTTTCTGGTGTACTGGCACCTGCTGGACCCGCTGTTCCCTGAAGCTAAAGGCTACAATGTCTATGGTTCGATCGAGCCGTCGGGCGAGGTCAGACAACAGGTTATCGTGTCGGCCCATCACGACGCCGCATATGTATTCCAGATACTCGATCGCCTGCCCAAACTGTATTCACCGCTGCTGGGGGGGGGCGTGCTGCTGCTGGTTATAGCCCTGCTGGTATCACTGGTCGCCGGCATACTCTTCTGCTTCGGTATCATGCTTCCCCAGTGGGTGGCCCTGGTGCTGATTATACTGGGCATCTTCGAGATGCCTTTCCTGTTCTTCACCACCAACCAGGTGGCGCCCGGGGCGGGCGATAACATGATCGCCGTAGCCATCGCAGCCGGCATCGGCAGGCTTTTCGGCGATGCCAAGAAATCCGGGAACAATCCGCTCAAGCACACGCGGCTGATCATCCTTTCCTTCGATGCTGAGGAATGCGGGTTGCGCGGCGCGCGCGCCTGGATCAAACGCCATCTGGAAGAGCTTAAAAAAGCCAAAACCTACGCGCTCAATATGGATACCATATACAAACTCAAGAGCCTCAACTTCTTCGATGCCGACCTCAACTCGACGGTCAAACTCTCTAAAGAGATGGCGCAACAATGTGTGGATATCGCGGGGGAGCTGGGCTACAACGCCTTTATCTCGCGTATGTCGCCAGGCGGCGGCAGCACAGACGCCGCGGCCTACGGCGAGGCAGGCATAGAGGCGACCAACCTCTGCGCTATGAGCTTCATGGTCAAGGATTACGATCAGAACTGGGTATATCACACTCACAACGATTTCAGCAAATATATCGAGCCGGAGGCCGTGGAGGCCTCGTTCAAGGTGGTGAGGGAGTACATCCTGAGGAAAGATTCCGGCTCGTAGATTGCCCTCTGCACCCGGACAAGCACTGTTTGAATGAGTAATACCATGCATCCTGGTAATATTAAAAATCTGCTCTATCCGCGTTCCGTCGCTGTAGCCGG
>CAYVBI010000157.1:0-5067 GCA_964448985.1 uncultured Dehalococcoidales bacterium | reverse complement strand
TACACCTTACCTGGGCAAGTGGAAGGAGGGGTCCACCGGCATGCCGCTGCCCGATGTGGTTACCAGGATCGGTGATTTAGAGACCGGTGAGGGTGATCTGCCCGCCGGACAGGAAGGCGAAATCGTCATCAAAGCGCCGCAGCTCATGGTCGGCTACTGGAACAAGCCGGAGGAGACGAAGGAGATGCTGCGGGACGGCTGGCTCTACACCGGCGATATCGGGTATCTGGATGAGGACGGCTATCTTTTCATCACCTCGCGTAAAAAGGACCTCATCAAGCCCAGCGGCTTCCAGGTATGGCCGCGCGAGGTTGAGGAAGTCATAAGCAGCAATCCCAATGTGGCGGAGGTCTGCGTGGCCGGCATACCCGACCCCAAGCAGGGAGAGGCGGTAAAAGCCTGGGTTGTATTGCAGGCTGGCAAGACCGCCACGGCAGAGGAGATACAGGCCTGGTGCAAGGAGAAGCTGGTGGCCTACAAAATACCTAAGTTTGTAGAATTCCGCAGCGAGCTGCCCAAGACTATGGTGGGCAAGGTGCTGCGGAGGGTCCTGGTGGAGGAGGAGAAGGCCAAAGCGAAGTAATAGATAACTGTTTTGATATTCAAATAAAACTTACCGGTCCCGGCCATGGCCGGGACCGGTTGAAAGGATACTGACTTGAGCGATTATCTGTGGTATAAAAGCTATGATCCGGGTGTCCCGCACTCTCTGGAGCCGTACCCTGATAAGACTATTATGGACATCCTGCTGGAAGCTAAAAAAGAGCGTCCTGATTATCCCATGATCATCTTCCAGGATAGGAAGCTCAGTTACAGAGAAATCGTCAACGAGAGCGATGCCATGGCTGTGGCGCTGGATTCCATGGGTGTCAAGAAGGGTGACCGGGTAGCTGTGCTCTTCCTCAATTGCCCGCAGGAATACATCATATTCTTCGCGGCCTGGAAGCTGGGGGCCATCGTGGTCCCGCTCAATCCGCTCTACACCGAGTTCGAGCTTGAAGCGAGGTTAAATGATATCGATGCCGAAACGGCTGTAGTGCTCAACCTGTGGTATCCCATGGTAAAAAGGCTGCAGAAGAAAACCAGCGTACGCAATGTGATCCTGGCTGAGTTTGATGATTATACCCTGCCGGATAAAGAGAAGGCGGCGACTGCTGTAGAACCCGGCGACAACTGGTGGCTCGACCTGACCAGAAAATATGCAGGTAAACAGGCCCCGAAGGTTAAGGTAGGGCCGGATGATACAGCAATGATACTCTTCTCGGGAGGTACTACAGGTACACCCAAGGGCGCTATGGAGAGCCATAAGTCCCTGGTGATCACCGGCATGCAGGTGGAGGCCTGGTTCCGAGAGATTTCACTTTGGTGGGACGAGAAGTTCCTGGTGCCTCTGCCGCTCTTCCATGCGTTCGGCATCTATGCCAGCTTCGGGATGGCGCTGGTACAGCATAATATCTCGGTGCTCATCGCCAATCCACGTGATATCAAAGGCATGGTTGATACTATTAAGAACCAGGGCATCACCAATCTGGGAGCTGCTCCCACCATGTTTATTTCCATGCTGGAATACCCGGATCTCAAGATGGGTGATCTCAAGACCATACGCATGGCTACATCGGGAGCGGCGCCTCTGATGCGTGATACCAAGGAGCAGTTTGAGAAGCACATCAGCGGCCGTTTGACTGAGGGTTATGCGCTTACCGAGAGCGGCATGGCCATGATCACCACACCGGCAAAGGGCAAATGGAAGGAGGGGTCCATCGGATTGCCCCTGCCGGATACGCTTATACGTATTGTGGATATAGATTCCGGGACATCAGACATGCCTGTCGGCCAGCCCGGAGAGATTCTTATCAAGGCGCCGCAGCTAATGCAGGGCTACTGGAAACGGCCTGAAGAGACCAGGGAAATCCTGCGGGACGGCTGGCTATATACGGGTGACATCGGTTACATGGATGAGGATGGCTACATCTTTCTAACCTCGCGCAAGAAGGACTTGATAAAGTGCGGTGGCTTCCAGGTCTGGCCACGTGAGGTGGAGGAGATACTCCAGGAGCATCCTGCCGTGGCCGAGGTCTGTGTGGGCGGTGTACCCGATCCCAGACAGATGGAAGCCGTCAAGGCCTGGGTCGTGCTGAAAGAGGGACAAAGCGTGACTGCGGAGGAGTTGCAGAAATATTGCCGGGAAAAGCTCACCGGCTACAAAGTTCCGAAGCACTTCGAATTCCGCAAGGACCTGCCAAAAACGTTCGTGGGCAAGGTATTGCGCAGGATCCTGCAGGACGATGAGAAAAGTAAGTAAAAGGGAAGAATAACGAGCGCTCTGTTAGTCGAGCGAAATTGAACGGGCGCTTTTTAAATATATAGTAATTTTTGTTTGAGGAGGTTTTCAGTGGCGGATTATCCATGGTACAAATCTTACGATGCAGGGGTACCACGTTCCCTGCAGCCATATCCGGAAATTACTTTACTTGATGTCATAGCGGACACAACCCGCGAGATGCCGGATCACACATTCATGTATTTCAAGGGCAGGTATTTCTCATACAAGGAGGCAACAAGGCTTTTCGAGGTGATGGCTTCGGTGCTGATTGCCAACGGCGTCAAGCAGGGAGACCGCGTGACCAGCATGCTGCTGAATACACCGCAGCAGCTTATAGCTGCCTTCGGCACCATGAAGGCCGGAGGTATCTTCGTTCCCCTTAATCCTCTGTATAACGAGGATGAGTTGGTACATGCGCTGACTACGGTGGACGCCGAAGTCATCGTTGTCTGGGATTTGCTGTACGCAAATATCAAGAAGGTGCAGCCGCGTACCAAGTTAAAGCTGGTCATCGCCACCTCGCTGGAAGATTACATGCCGCCTGAAGCAAAGAAGCCGCATACCATGCAGCTTGAGAAGGGCGATGTGTGGATGGACGAGCTCATGGACAAACATGCCAAGGATTCTGCCCCTGTTGTTAAACCCGGGATGGATGATACTGCTATCATTTTGTTCAGTGGAGGCACTACCGGCGCTCCCAAGGGTGCGATGCTGTCCTTCAGGAACATGGCGGCGGTCGGCCTGCAGACTAATAGTTGGAACAAGCTGGGCTTGATAACTTACGACGATTACACGATGGCGCTCATGCCCCTGTTCCATGCCTATGGCTTTAACGGCGTGATTGCCAGCTCGATCTGTGTGCGCAGCCCCCTGGCCCTTGTGGCCAATCCGCGAGACCTCGACGACGTGATAGACACGATCAGGAAAGTGCGGCCCGGCTCTATGCCCGGTGTGCCGACACTGTTCATCGGTTTGATGGCACACCCTGAAGTCGCGGCGGGGAAGGTGGATTTCACCTGCCTCAAATACTGCCTCTCCGGGGCCATACCGCTGATGGTTGAAACCAAGCAGCGCTGGGAGGCCATGACCGGCGCTCCCATTCTCGAGGCCTACGGCCTTACAGAATCCACGGTTGTGTTTACCGTGGGCCCGCTTAAGGGACAATGGAAAGAAGGGGCAGTCGGCCTGCCATTGCCCGACGTTATAATCAAGTTTGTGGATGTGGCTGATCCTGATAAAGACCTGCCTTACGGTGAGGAAGGCGAGGTTGTCGGCAAAGGCCCGCAGGTCATGCAGGGCTACTGGAACAATCCCAAGGGTACCACTGAGATGATCAAGGACGGCTGGCTTTATACCGGTGACATCGGCTATATGGACAAGGATGGTTACCTGTATCTGACTTCGCGTAAGAAGGACCTCATCAAACCCAGCGGCCACCAGGTATGGCCGAAGGAAGTGGAGGAGATCCTGTCCACTCATCCCGCCGTAGCCGAAGCATGCGTGGCAGGGATACCGGACCCGAAACAGGTTGAGGCGGTTAAGGCATGGGTAATCCTGCGGCCGGGTCAGAAGGTCTCTGCTGAAGAGCTTCAATCTTACTGTAAGGACAAGCTGACGGCTTATAAGGTGCCTAAGTTCATCGAGTTCCGTGATGCACTGCCCAAGACACTCGTAGGCAAGATACTCAGAAGGGTATTGCAGGATGAGGAAAAGGCTAAACAACCCAAGTAGCGCAATAAAACAGATTGACATAATAATATAAAAAATCAGGAGGACATGAATGGCCGAGTATCCATGGTTCAAACATTACGATAAGGGTGTACCCAAAACTCTGCAGCCCTATCCCGATAAGAAGCTTTTTGAGGATGTTGCTGATGTGGCCAGAGAGAAGCCCGGGCAGCGAATGATCTGGTTTAAAGGCAGGTGGATGACCTACAAGGAGGTCGACCATCTGAGCGATGTCCTGGCTGCCGGTCTTATAGCGCAGGGGATTAAGAAGGGCGACCGCGTTGTCATGCTTATGCCCAACTCACCGAATATAGTCATCAGCCAGCTTGCCATCTGGAAAGCGGGGGCCATCGCAGTGCCGGTTAATCCGCTTTACAGCGAGGGGGAGCTTGAGTTTGCGCTCAAGGAATGTGGGGCGGAAGTGGCCATCGTGCTGACTGCATTCTATGACATAGTAAAGAAGATCCAGGGGCGTACAAAGCTGCGACTGCTCATCGTCACCAGTGTCAAAGAATACCTGTCGCCTTTTATTAAACTGATGTTCACTCTACTGATGGAGAAGAAGCAGGGCCAATACTTGGGAAAGGTGCAGGGAAACGATATCTGGCTGCAGGACCTGATGAAGGAACATGCCGGCGATAAGAAACCCGACGTTAAGATAAGCGGCAAGGATACCGGCCTGTTGCTTTTCAGCGGCGGTACCACGGGCACACCCAAAGCAGTGATGCTCAGCCATGAGTCCATATTCATGAACGGCAGGCAGATCCATTCCTGGTCCAAGCCCCTGGCTACGGATTGGACCGATACGCTTGTGTTGCTCATGCCTTTCTTCCATGTTTACGGCAATGTAATACTACTATCCACAGCCATAGCCGGCCGCTATCCCACGGCGCTTATTCCCAATCCTCGCGAGGTAAAAGACGTTCTGGCTACCATTAAGAAGGTCAAACCGGCTTTCTTCCCGGCCATCTCGGCCATCTTCATCGGGCTGATGAACAGGCCGGAGGTCAAATCGG
>CAYVBI010000156.1:0-5102 GCA_964448985.1 uncultured Dehalococcoidales bacterium | reverse complement strand
CATCAGGGTGAACATGGGTATAACGGTCAGCGAATACGATGAAAAAATATCGAAGAAGTCGCGGGCGACCAGATTCATGCCCGCTGCCGGTGTAACAACTATGCTGAACCCGATGAGGCCGACAAAGGCCATGGCGAAGCCCACCGGCATGCGCAGCAGGAAGATTATGATAAGGACGACCACGCCTATAATGCCGAGGGCTATGTTGTCCATCAGATTAAGAATCCCTCAGCATCTTGATCATCTGCATTATGAGAACCAGTACAACGACCAGGCTGCACAATCCCAGTCCCCAGACAAAGGGATAATAGGGTATACGCACCGTCATGGAGACTTCCCCGCTGTCCATGAGCGCCAAACCGTAGGTGTAGCTTTGCCAGGTCAGGATCAGGAAAAGGCAGATGCTGAAACAATGCACGATGGTGGAGATTACCTTTTGTGACATGCGTGGTAATTTCCTTACGAGCATCTCGACCTCGATGTGCCCGTGGGCTATCTGGGTCTGTGCGATGGCGAAGGAGATTGCCACGACGCTGAGCAGGCTTACCAGCTCGATGCTACCTGTGAGCGGCACCTTGAAGAACTTGTTCCCGCAGATATCTATCAGAACAAGTGCGACCATGGCCACCAGGCCGGCGCAGGCCACCCAGTTAAGCCATCCCGCAATGCTGGTTACGGCTTTTTCAAACTTGTTATACATCAGTTGTCAAGTGGTATGGCGGGTGTTACCCGCCATACCACTTCTACAGGCTATTTGTAGTATCCGGTTATTTTGCGAACTCGATGTTGACGAAGTCTATGCACTCCTGGTCAGTGGGTGATTTCCCGGCCCAGTACTGCGCCCTCTCCATGAGATATTTTTCATACTGGTCAGCGGGTATTCCTTTGGCATCCCTTTCCTCAATATAGTTAGCCTTGAGCGACTGCGTGGCCTGCACCCACCTTGCGGCCTCTTCAGGGGACAGCTCTATCACTTCACGACCTTCGAAGGTCTTGAAGAACTGCAGCCCCGATATGTCATACCATGTCCAGGTCTTGGCGTGCTTCTCGATCCACTCATTGCTCACATCGGTGAAGACCTTCTGGATATCGGGCGGAAGGCTGTCCCACTTGTCCTTGTTCATGACCACATACATGTTGGCCGTGCTGCCCACTTCCGGGCATTCCGTGACATATTTCACTATCTCGGCCTGCTTCCACCCCTCCAGCGTCTCGCGGGGAGTGTAGCTGCCGTCGATGGTACCCTTGGACATCAGCTCATAGGCTTCGTTCTGGGCCGCGCCGTACCCCTTGCCGCCCAGCGCTTCGATAATGCTGGCGCCGACGCCGGTGGACCTGATCACCATGCCCTTCAGATCCTCGATCTGTCTGACCGGCTTCTTGACTGAGAATATGACACTGGGGCCGTGCGCATGGAAATACAGCACGTGGACGTTGTCGAATTCCTTGGGCTTGAACTCGTTATAAAAATCGTTGGCTACTTTAGTCGAGACATAACCATTCAGGTACTCGTGAGGTAGCTCCACCATCTCGGCTGCCGGGAAACGTCCCATGGTGTACGAGACGACTGACATTCCCAAATCGGAAAGGCCGTTCAATACGCCGTCATAAACCTGCGGCGCCTTGGTCAGAGTTCCGCCGGTGAATACGGTGATCTTAACCCTGCCGTTGGTGCGCGCGTTGATCTCATCGGCGAACTTCTGGGCCAGCAGGGCATTCTTGTGCACCGGGGGAAAGAAAACGCTGTATGTAAATTCATAGGTCTTATTATCGGTGACCACCGGTGCCGCCGAAGTGTTTTCCGAGGGTGCTGCGGGCGCCGGGCCGCAGGCGGCTGCCAGAGCAATGACCAGCAGCGATGCTATTAATACCTGAATAAACGCCGTCCTTTTCATAGATATACCTCCACTAAGATTAATAATGCGGGGACAACCGTGCGCAATGGGACCAGCAGGGGTGGATTCGTGACTCCAGTGCTGCCGGGAAGATCCGGCAGCTCATCCAGAGTCACTTACGGTAGATATATTTGTTAGCGTGCATCTATTTTTACTTACTTCATCGCTTGCCACAGCGGCAAATCCGAGACAGTATATTATATTACTATGAAATGCTGCAAACCTGTCAAGTCCCGCAGCAGAATGACAATTCAGGTTCGGCTGGCTATTGTGTCGTTGATTACATGAATTGAGGCGTTAAATGATAAAATAACGGTGCCCTGGTAAAACCACTTTGAGTACATTATATTAGACAGACAACCGCTTAATTATTTGCTTGGAGGTAGAGATGGCCATATATTTGATGCTCTCAACACTGACCGGTGACGGCAGGAAGGCGATTGAGGAATACCCCGAAAGGCTGAAGGAACTGAATAAGGAAGTCGAGTATATGGGGGTAAAAATCCTGGCCCAGTACGCGTTATTGGGCCAATATGATTTTGTGCATATTATCGACGCGCCCAGCAATGAGAAGGCGGCCGAGCTGGCCATCCACCTCTCGGCGGGCGGACTGCAGAGCCTTACGCTTGCTGCCATCCCCCTGGACAAGCTGATCGAAACACTCAAGAAAAAGCCCCAGGTGTTTTAACGTTTCAGGACAGGTTTGAACTTATCTGCCCTGCGCCATTATAATTAGACTTCAAATTTAAATAGGTGCAGTGCCGGGTTCATCATGAGCAAAATCCGAAAACTTCTTTCGGGCAACGAGGCTATCGCCCTGGGCGCATACCATGCCGGGGTGAGGGTGGCCACGGCCTATCCCGGTACACCCAGCACCGAGATACTCGAGAACATAGCTGGTTATAAGGACCTTTACGCCGAGTGGTCAACCAACGAGAAGGTCGCCATGGAGGTGGGGCTGGGCGCCTCCTACGCCGGCGTCAGGACGCTGGTCTCCATGAAGCATGTAGGCCTCAACGTGGCAGCTGATCCTTTTATGGCAGCGGCGACTACGGGCGTGCACGGGGGCCTGGTGGTGGTCTCCGCCGATGACCCGGGCATTCACAGCTCCCAGGGCGAACAGGATAACCGTCACTTCGCCAGGCTGGGACGTGTACCCATGATCGAGCCTGCCGACAGCCAGGAAGCCTACGATTTCATGGCCGCGGCATACGAAATAAGCGAGAAATACGATACCCCCGTCCTTTTCAGGATAACCACCAGGGTGGCGCATTCCAAGTCCGTCGTCGAGTTAGACATGGGCGCGGTAAGGGCCGAGAGGAACAAGTATTTTCACCACAACGTGGAGAAATATGTCATGCTGCCGGGACACGCGCGCCTGCGGGTGCCTCACATGCACAGGCGTGTGGCCGAGCTTACCGCGCTGGCCGAGGTAACCCCGCTCAACCAGGTTATCGAAGGCGACGGCCGCACGGGCATCATATCGAGCGGCGTCGCTTATGAATATGCCAGGGAAGTGTTCCCCGGGGCCTCATTCCTCAAGCTCGGATTGATCTACCCGCTGCCTCCCAAACTGATTAAACGCTTCGCAGAGAAAGTAAATAAGCTGTTCGTCGTCGAGGAGCTGGACCCTTTCCTGGAAGAAAATATCAAGGCCATGGGAATCAAGGTCGAGGGCAAGGAGCACATCCCCCGATTCGGGGAACTGAATATCGGCGCAGTGCGGCATGCAGCGGCAAAGTCGGAGATCATTCCCCCGGCCGTTCCTGCTGCCGCCACCGCGACTATTGGCAACCTGCCAGGACGCCCTCCCCTGCTGTGCGCAGGGTGTCCGCATGCAGGCGCCTTTTTCGTGCTCAGCACTATCGGGAAAAGATCCAAGGTGCTTGATGCCGCCGGCAGGTCGGAGAAGGAATCCGGCCTCATCATCACCGGCGACATCGGCTGTTATACCCTCGCCACCTACCCGCCGTTGCGGGCCATGGACACCACGGCCTGCATGGGGGCCAGCATCGGACAGGCCATTGGCCTGGTCAAGGCCGGCGTCACGAGCAAAGTGGCCGCCGTTATAGGCGATTCCACTTTCATGCACTCGGGAATAACCGGCCTCATCGACGCAATCTATAACGATGCAAAGATAACCGTGGTCATCCTCGATAACGGCACCACGGCCATGACCGGCCACCAGGACCATCCCGGCTCCGGCAAATCCGCGCAGGGGAATGTTACCCAGAAGGTCGACATCGCAAAAGTGGTCGAGGGCGCCGGTGTACGGAATTTACAGGTGGTGGATGCATTTGATATTAAATCAGTCAGGTCCGCCATAAGTTCGGCCCTGGGCGGCGGGCAACTGTCAGTGGTCATTGTCAGGGGAAAGTGCGCGGTCACCAACAGGGTGCGCAAGAACAAGCGCTATGTCGATCAGGATGCCTGCAACGACTGCGGGATATGCCTGATGATCGGCTGCCCGGCCATCCAGAAGAAGGAGGGTAAGATATATATCGAAGCCAGCGCCTGTATGGGAGACGCCTGCGGCATATGCCAGCAGCTCTGCCCCAAGAAGGCTATTAGTCCGGAGGAGAATACGGGAAAATGAAGAGCCTGGACCAGGGCAAGCTGGACATATTGATGGTGGGAGTGGGCGGCCAGGGCATTATCCTTGCCAGCGATATACTGGGCGACGTTGCGCTGGACATCGGCCTGGACGTCAAGAAGACGGATACGCTGGGCATGGCGCAGCGGGGCGGCAGCGTGACCAGCCATCTGCGCATCGGGCAAAAGGTTTGGTCACCCCTGATAAACACCTCCGAAGCCGACGTACTTTTGGCCTTCGAGAAGCTGGAGGCCGCCAGGTGGGTCGGCTACCTGAGGCCGGGCGGCACTGTGATCATCAACAATCTGGCCATTCCACCTCTTTCCATATCGCTGGGCACACAGGTATATCCGGAGGACGAGGCCATACTTGGATCATTCCGCCATATGACTGAAGCGGTATACCTTATCGACGGCACGGAGCGGGCGGCAGCCCTGGGCGACGTCCGTACATTGAATATCTTCATGCTGGGATACTTGTCCCGGTTCCTGCCGATGAAGATCACCGACGAGCAGTGGGAAAAGGGCATCGCCCGGCATTTGCCGGCCAAAATACTGGATTTGAATAAACGCGCTTTTGAAGCGGGAAGGGAGGCAGCAGCCGGTGTCAATATC